>JBNMIW010000026.1:0-13700 GCA_050873485.1 Lachnospiraceae bacterium
ACCTTATCCTTCCCATGTTTTTCTTTGAGGTCCAGGACCCATTCCTTAAATGTCACAAATCCAGCCTCTGTGTTACTAAACTTAAATGGTTTCTTCGAATACTCGATTCCTCTGTAATCAAAAGCTCTGGCATAGTGCGTTTCGCTTCCAACATCAATTCCGAGTACCAAAGTTTTTTCTGTAATAGCTTCAATTTTTGCGTTTTGTGTGTTAGACTTCATTGTAGATACCTCTCTGTATAATAAGATTTTTACTAACCTGCCAGTCAGTAGTCTTATTGTACACTGAGGTATTTTCAATTTTCAACATCCACGTTTTTTATTATACAGGAAGCTCCCTCCTTACAAATTATCATCAACATCACTATATCTACCATCGTATACACGATTATATATGAAGCCACTGGCATATAGCGATATATCAATAACGCAATAACCATATATATAATGGATATTATCTTTGCTCTCCTTCGGCTTATTTCTATCTGATCTATCGACAACCTCTTATTTATATTCTCTATCGGAGTGTATCGCATAACTACAGCCAAGCAAATTATCCCAACCATCATATAGATTATAAAAGGTATTTGTACATGCATACTTATACTTGTCATCTTAACAACAAAAAAATATCCAAAAAGAGTAACACTCATACAACCTATTCTGGTTGATGCATGATATCCCCCTGTATATCTTCTCAGACTAATGAATACAACACAAAAAATAAGCGTAGATACACATTTCGCCCAAACAGCCCCTAATATCATCAAAAAAACAATTTGTTCTACACTATTTAACAGCATCTCGTATCCATACTGATAAATGGCAACATTCTCTTCCTCAATAACTCCTCTATATAATAAAAAATCAGTTACCATACATGACAATTTTCGACACATTTCAGCCTCCATGTCCGTATAATAACTGATTCTATTTCGTTTTTCCAGAGGTGTGGCATACTTGGTATGTATATAGGCATACTTGGTATATTTTACACCATGAGATTCACAATAAATTGATCTTGTGTCTCCTCATTATAATAAATTCCATCCATTTTCTTCACCATCTTCTTCACACTTTTAATTCCAAATCCATGTTGCATAACGTCTGCCTTATTCGTATGCAGCATTGGATTCAACCGTAGGACTGAACCTGATATATGATTACATATCCGAACCATGAATTTTCCCTTGTAGTCAGACAATTCCACTTTGATCCGTCTCTCCTGCTCTCTCTCTTCTGCTTCTATTGCATTATCAATCAGATTTGACAATATGATGCCCAATTCAATCTGCTTATCTTCAGGAACATTCCCACTAATCTGTACATCAAATATAATATTACGTTTCTTACAAATATCTGATTTTTCGTTTAAAACTGTATTCACCACACTGCTATTGGTTTTATATAACCGTATACTTTCAAATTTGTCTCCAACAATCTGATCAAGATACTTCAATGCAGACTCCGCTTCTCCATCCTCTAACATTCCCTGTATTATCACCAGATAACGCTTTAAATCATGTCTTAATATCTGGCTTTCTTCATATACATTATTGATTCTTTCCTGCATATATTTCTCTTCTGAC
Source organism: Lachnospiraceae bacterium (assembly GCA_050873485.1). Lineage (GTDB taxonomy): Bacteria > Bacillota > Clostridia > Lachnospirales > Lachnospiraceae > CAG-590. The sequence goes on from JBNMIW010000026.1 coordinate 1,589, forward strand.
AATTTGGCATTCAGGACAATATTGTCAATCTTATAACGATATTGCTGATTCAACCGATACGCACATATGCTGATTATAATGGATAGTATAAATAATCCCAACGCAACAAAAAGAAAACGAACCATAATATCATCATCTATCTGCTTCTTTAATGTTATATCTGCAAATACTGTTACTACCGCAATCGTCACGCTATACATAAGCATCGGCATAAGCCATTCCTGATATTCTGCATTTTTTCTCTTTATAAATAATACGACTGCTATCAGCATCAGAAGCAACATAGCCTTATTCACACCTAACACCAACATTCTTGTATAACTTCCCGGTTGAAGTAATATCGTCATATCAACTGAAAGAATCGCATAAAGCCCATATATCGTAATCACATTAGACATCGTAACAATTAAATGATATATCACAATATATATTATTCTTATTTTCAGGCTTCCTTCTAAATATATATAGCAATATAATAGTTCAAGACCTATCATAATAATAGGTCGAATTATAATATTATCCGGCCAATCCTGTGCAATATATAACAATATCATAATCACCGCAAACATCATATAATATATTGCATTTCTTCTTACTGTGCAGCGCCTTCCTAACAGGCTCCAGAGAAACACTACTGCACATCCGGAATCCAACAGGCTTGCACCTCTTTCCATTATTTCATATACGATATCCATTAATAAATCTCCCTATTGCCTGCGCATATTGAATCCGTATCATCTCTGCTTTTCTTCTGCTTACCGGCACACTTTCCCCATTATCAAGAACCACTCTATCCGACTCAAAAAATGCTATATATCGAACATTCACCAGATATCCCACATGCGTGCGAATAAAGCCGTAATCTTTCAGACGTTTTTCGCATTCCGATATCTTTCCACGAACTTTCTCTTTCCCTTGCGTCGTATGGATAATAATATAATGCATATCACTTTCTATATACCAGATATCCCGTATCTTATATGTACCTATCGTTTTGCCCTTCCCAAAAGCAACCACGAAAGTCTCTGATTCCAATTTTTCTTTTGCCGCCATCAATGCCTCTTCCAATTCTTCTGTCATTTTGCTTTTTCTGACAAAACGTAATGGTCTATATTTCAGACTTTGGAATACCAATTCTTCCTTATTGGTAACAAAAATAATATTAAGAAAAGCAACTTGTTTCATCAACTCATTTGCAATTTCCATTCCATTTAGATCGGGCATATCAATATCCAATAAAACAACATCTATCTGTTGTATCTTTACTTCCTCCAGCAGCTTATTACCATCGGTATATTCCAGTATATCCATATGGCATCCCATAGCCTTCCCAATCCGCAAAACTTCATCATGTGTCACCTTCATATAATCCTGTTCATCATCACATATAGCAACTATCATAAGGCTCCCTCTTGTTTTATCTATTTCATTTCTATATTACCATATTCAGCTATAATTGTCATTAGAAAATAAATATTCTCTGTTCCGGTTATATTTTTATTATTTCCGATAGCTTTTCCCCTCCAAATTCGGTATAATAAAACATATTGCACTATACATTTTGAATACAAGGGAGAACACATATGAAAGTAACATGTCACAATTGTGGGAAACGTTTTGACTACGATACCTATACAGGTCTTTGTCCGAAATGTTCCACATATTATCGGTTAGATACTCCGGCAGAAGATGCAACAGATACCTACACTAGCGATATATCTTCATCATCCTATTCGGATTCAAATACATACTCTGATATTGCGAATACAACATCCGGACGATTCAAGAACAATCACACACTTACCATTGTTTTACTAACTGCGATTGTACTTGTATTTGCAGTGCCATTTTTCAGCATGAACTATCTCATACGTTCAAAAGAAAAACAATACAGTCTGTCCGAAATCATTACCCCTACTCCTGCAAATATCGGAGAAACGATCTCATTTCACACAGACAACAGCCAATATGATCTGACAATTACCAACTTATCCAATGTAACGGATGCCTGCTACCAGATACCGGACGGATATCAACTGGTTGCATTTCATTATACAATGGAAGAAATCGGAGCACCGGATTCCACAGCAGATACAAACAGACCTTATACTCCGCTTGGATATCACTCCTTCATCCCTTCTCTCTATACACAATCCGGTCAGTACCTACAGCCAATCAGTGAATATGACATTGCAAATGCAAACGGAAGCAAAGATTATGAATGGCGTGAAGAAACCGGAACCGGTTCCAACTTTGAATATCTAAACGGCTGCGTATATTTCTTAGTAAAAGAAAATGATATTGCCAGCCTTCTTATTCAGCATACGAATTCTGAAACAAACGAGATTATAGACTCTTATCAGATTGATAACCCGGAGGTGAGCGAATAATGAATGGATTATCTGTTGTTACACATTTTATAACCAAACTATTACAATGGCTTTTTGGCAAACTAGGCATTAATATTCTACTTTTAATTGCTCTTGTGATTGAGATTCCCAGTATGTATACTTATTACAACGAGAAGATCTACGAAGCCCAGCTCTATACCAACCAATCCTTCAAAGTTACAAGCGAACCGGAACTCGTCCATGCGATCGACTTACAGGCAGGTTCTGAATTCAGCAATGACGATTGTTATAAAGTAATGATTCAGATTGATAACTTATACACAAAACCATGTTATCGATATCCTTCTTTCTATTCCAATGACGACGATAGCATATTTTGCAAACTAGAATCTTTGGATTATTATTCTGATATTGATTCCTACGATATTCTGGATACAAGAACCTGGTTTCCTGCCGGAACACGTGTAACACTTCCGTATTATATACAAAGTTCACTGGTAGAGGACACAACACTTTCTTTTGTCCATTCAGACGTCTTTTATGGAACCCTGGATTCCACACATAATGACAATATGAAGAACACCCTGACCATCACATTCCCGTGATGATCGGGGTGTTCTTCTGTTATATGTCCTATCCCATATTACTTAGATACCAATACATATATTCTGTTATTCCTCGCCCGTCACTTCGATGTAGTACGGACAGATATCTTCATATTCCCCATTTTTCAGACGGAATCCTCCCGGAATCACTCCCAACTGATGGAATCCAACTCTCTCATACAGATGTCTTGCATGAACGTTTGAAGCTACAACTGCGTTAAATTGGAGTACACGGAATCCATGTAGTCCAGCCTGTCTGACACAGTCTTTCACTAACTTCTCTCCGATATGTAATCCCCTGCTCTTTCCTGCAACCGCATAGCTTGCATTACTGATATGTCCACATCTTCCAATATTATTCGGATGCAGAATATATAATCCCAGAATTGTTCCATCTTCTGTATTCTCTGCCACTCCGCAATAGGACTGTTGTGCAAAGAAATCTGTTCCTGTCTCTGCTGTCAGATTTTCTTCCTGTGGAAATGCCACACCCTCCTCTACAACTTCATTCCAGATGTCTATCATAGCTTTCACATCTTCTGCTGTATATTGACGAATCACAATCTTATCTTCCACTACCCTTTACTTCCTTTCTGTGATATATTGCATTCACATTATACTACAAAACATTCTGCAACAAAAGAAAAAGTAGTCTATTCTTTATTTGGAAGATTTATCCCATTCTTCCATAACTCCCCTATTGTCTAAATGTTACAAAATTGTTACAATTTATTTTGTAATCAGCTGAAGACAAAATAAAAATAAGGAGGACGAAACTATGTGTTTTAGATTCAATAGCTGTTCCGAGTTATTTAATACAATTTGCAGATATTTCAACTTTGGATGCTAATATCTCTGAAAAAATATTCACCAACTAATCATTTATAGCATCTAAAAAAGGGTACTTCCGATTCAATGAATCCGCGAAGTACCCTTTCTTCTTATCTTACAATATTCTTGTTACTTGTTTTATTTAGTCATTCTTCTTTTTCTTCAGATAAAGAACTCCTAATCCAACTAATGCGATCAACAATATGCCACCTGTTGCTGCGATCGGTGCTGTGTCACCTGTCTTCTTGCTCTTGGTTTTCTTACCGGTTGTCTCTTTGCTGTGCGTCTCAACCTCTGTCGTAGCCTCATCCGTTGTAATCTGCTCTGTCGTTACTTCGGTTGTAACCTCCGTTGTTGCCTCCGTTGTCGCTTCCGTCGTTACCTCAGTCGCAGTCTCTGTTGTAGTTGCTGTTGTGGTTGCCTCCGTCGTGGTAGGTGACTCCTGATAACTATTCTTAAATGCAACCGTTGTAACAGTATCTTTCACAAGCGTAACATCTGCTGCTTTTCCTGTATTCTCTGCCCCACCATTAACTGTATAAGTAACACTTGCCAATGTGTATCCGGTTACATCCGTAACTGTTTCTGTTACTGTATATTTACCTGCTGTGCAATCTAATGTCTTTGTCCACGTCTTGCTTGCTGTATCATAGGTAAACTCTGATAATTTGTAGGTTGCTACTTCGGTTCCTGCCGCATCTGTAACCTTAAATTGAATCGTCTTTTCCGCATCTTCTTTTGATACGGTTCCTGCCACTGTCTTCGTAAGCTTCAATGTACCCGGTTTTTCTTTCACATCTTTCATCACTACTTTGTTGTCGCCAACAATATTGGCTGCATGCGTAGTTGATGTAACCTTGCCATCATTTCCTACTGTAAAATCAATCGGATCTGCTACTTCATAACCTGCCGGTGCTTTTGTCTCTGTCAGAGTATAAGTGCCTGCCGCAAGTGTTATGTTATGCGGTACAAGATTACCCGCTGCATCCTTATCACTACCAGAAGTCCATCTATCTATCTCATTACCGGATGCATTCGTAAGAATTAACTCTGCTCCTGCAATCTCCTCACTATTTGCCGCATCCACTTTACTGATATCCACAGAATGAGCAGCAGGATCGTATGTATTGGTATATGCAACGGTTGTTGTTGTGTCTTTCTTAACAGTTGCTGTTGCAACTTCTCCATCCTGTGCCGTGCTAGAATCAATCACATAACTTACTTTTGATAATATATAACCGCCAATTGCCGTTACCGTTTCTGTTACTGTATATCCTCCTACATTACAATCCAATTCTTTTGTCCAGATCTTATTTGTTGTGTCATATACAAAATCAGCATCAGATAATTTATATGTTCCTACTACATGATGATCGGAATCCACCACCGTAAATTGTACGGAAGCCTCTGCCTGTGCCTGCGTTACTGTACCGCTGATCGTCTTTGTAATCTTTAACTTACCTTTGTCTATTGTTGCATCCTTCATTGTAACCGTGCTTCCGGATGCTGCTCCTGCTGTTGTAGAAGTCACAGTACCGTCACTGGCAACTGTAAATTCGATCGGATCTGCTACTTTGTAACCTGCCGGTGCAGCAGTCTCTGTTAATATGTATGTTCCCTCTTCCAATGTTACAGAATGTGGTTGTGAATCGGATGTCCATGTAGTCACTTGCGCTCCGGTTGCCTTATTCGTAATCTTCAAACTTGCTCCGGCAAGCCCCTGTGAGTTTGTGATATCCACTTTACTGATCTGTACCGGATGGGATGTGGACTGATATGTATTCGTATATGCAACCGTTGTTGTATTATCTTTTGTCACAGCAATTGTTGCTACTTTACCTGTACCATCAGTACTATCTACTTTATAAGTTGTACCTGCTAATCTATATCCCGTAAGATCCGTTGCCGTTTCTGTCACTGTATAATCACCGACCTCACAACCGGTTATCACTTTACTATATACTTTCGTTGCAGGATCCTGTGTGAATTCAGATAACTTGTATGTTCTGATAACTGTTCCGCTTGCATCCTTTACTTCAAAAGAAATCGCATTTAATGCATCTTTATCTGATGGAAGTCCTGCAAGTGTTTTGGTGAGTTGGATGGAGCCTTCTTCAATCTTCTCATTTGGGAAAGAATAAGTATAGCTTGTTGTAACTGCTTCTTCCAAATGAACCGGATAGATTGCACCATTTTCATTAACATTGGATGGATATGTACCTGTATTTCCCGTTTCTTTAAACAGAAAATATCTTGGTGTCGTATCGATTTTATAATTAGCCGGTGCCTTAGTTTCAACGATTCTATATAATTTTGCCCGATACAAACTAGAGAACGATGCTTTTCCAACTGAATTAGAAGTTACCTTCTGTGACGTAATTGCATTCCCTACAACCCCGGTTTCTGCATCGTAAGCCATTTCACTACATGTAAACTCCGCATTCGGCAGATAATTCGTTGTTTCACCTTTCTTATGCTTAACAATATGAATAACAACACCATTGGATGTCGATGACCCTGCACTCTTTACAACCGCCGTAGCACTTGGACGATATTTATCCGTTCCTGCATTGCCGACACCCGATAACGAACAACTATTTGTACAATTTTCATCTGTTAATGCTGCGTTTTCGTTCAAGGTGATTGTTCCCATGTAGGTAATCACTACTTTTTTACTATCCGGTACGGTAACCTTCAACGTTCTAGTTGATGCATTATAACTAACCTGCTGTGATGTTGCTGTAACACCATCTATCTTCATACTTCCTGGATAATACTCAATCGCAGAACCCATAACATCTGTTAGCAACAATTGATCACTCGTCGCATCCAGATCTAAAGCATTCTCATTTACAGTAATTGTATATTTTATATTCGGTGCTGTTGTTGCATCATATTGACCTTTTTTATCAATAATACTATCCTTCTTTAATTGTTTCCATTGCGCCGTAGCAGATACTTCCGGACAAACTCTATCATTTACCTTAATGAATGCTTTATTGACATAATCCTGTGATGTCATTGCCTGATTAAGATCCACATAATCTGTTGTATAGAACAGACAAAGCTGCTTTCCCGCCGTCTTAATATGTGTTAACGCATCCCCTGTTATTTCAAAGTATATTTTATTATTACTTGTCGTAACACGAATTGAATTCGTTAAAGCTGTATTCTCTGCATTGTCCCATGAATATTCATATACTTTTAAAGAACCTTCTTTGTAATGCAAATTATCCGGAAGTGTATCTTCTATTACTGCACTTGTTGTATCATCTGGCAATGCTGAAACAACTAACTGCCAATTGATACCGGTACCATAATTTTTAGAAAAGCCTTGTCGATCTGCTTCATATTTCTGCAAATATTGTTCCGGCTTATATGTATAATCTGCCGACGAATTTTTGCTGACTGAGCCATCTATGTAGTTTGCTGTATTCCGGTATGTTGTATCCTGTGCAGGAACAGGATCAATATGCATTTTTACTTTAATTGTATATGTTCCCTCCGCAACAGCACCAAACGGAATCGTAATCGTATTCTCTGCTACCGATGGAGTGATACCTGTAATTCCTTCAATTGTAATATCTGATGCCGTACAGGTCATACCGTTTGGGATAGTATCCGTCACGCTCATGTTGTTGCTTCCGCCCTTTGGAACTTTTACCGTAATTGTCCATTCCACATCAGTACTGCTATTGCCTGTTGTATTACATACCTTTTTAATATATTCATGATTTGACCCAATCGTAAAACTATCTGGCTTCGACATATCATATGTATCACCATATGGATTGATCTGAATCGTATTAGACTTTGTATATTGTTCTGTCGTTGACACATCTCCCATCTCAGTCTGATAGGTGATTGTATATGTATTATTATCCGTTCCTGTTGGGAAAGTATATCCATTTTGTAAATTTGACCATGTAGGATTACCCGGAAGTGCCGGTGTTGACTTGAAAGTTCCATCTATATAATTACCAATATTGTGTTCTCCTGTACCTAATATATCTTTGATCGTAGAACCTGCAATATTATATCCATTCGGATTCACTGTGACTGTCCAGGTGATCTTTGTTTGATCCGCACTCACATCATGACTTTTGCTAACCCATTTTGAAACATCTCTTTTCGTATATTCTAAACTCTTCCATACTGTTCCGCCATCTGTCTTAGTGTCACTGCTAATCGATGCTGAATTATTAACACCGGCTCTCTCATCCCAACTATCATATACCAGTGCTTTCTCATCTTTCAGTTTCACTTTATATTTCACAAATATGGTTTTATCTTTCAATGCCGGTACGGTAACAACAAAACCATCCGTTGTGTCATTCTTCACCGGTGTATTATCCTTATATGGTTTGGTGCATGCCTCATCTTCCCAATAAGTAGGCTCTCCATCCAATTCCAGATTACTTCCCATTTTATCGGTAGCCTTAATATTTGTCTGTGGACCTGTCGCAGTAATTCTTAACTTATATTCTGCCGTCATAGTGGATTCATCCAACTGACCGCCCGTTTTTTGAACCGACACGCCATCATTTCTATCGTCACGTTTCATATCAATATTGAACGTACCCAATGCATTAAATGTAAAAGAAGTCTGCCCACCATTACCACTATTTAACACATCATTTCCCAGCTTACCGGTTGCCGTCAGGGAACCATGTCGTCCACTTTGTCCCAAAAAAGCATCACTTTCTTCACCTGCATCATATTTTAATGTAATAGTATTGCCATTAAGATAATAATGACCAACAATTGTACTACCATCCATCAGATCACCGGTAAATGTGTCAAATGTAATATTCTCCGGCAATGTATAAGTCAGACTATCATTCTGACTGGTAGGAAATTGATTATCCACAAACTTCCAATTTAAATTAATGCTGATCTTATCATTATACGCAACTTCAATCGGAGCGGAAGATCCAGGTGTAATAATAACACCACCAATTGTAACCTAACAGTTGTCCGTATCCAAATAGCCATCCAAGTTTGCAGATGTCCCTGCACTCTGTACAGCTATCTTATTTGCTTTCTTAACCTTCTTACCCGTCCGTACCTTAGCATTTTCTTCTGTTGTAACAGCCTCTGTCTGTTGCTCCGTGTCCACCATATCACTCCCAGCAGTTGTCGCTATGGTGGTATCCTCTCTATTTTCCGTTGACTCAATTGAAGTGTCTGCCTCTGTCGTAACTTCTTCTGTCTGCTTCTCCGTAGTCTGCTTGTCCTCCTCGGAAGCTTCTGTAGCTGTGTTGATCATGTCACTCATTGCAGCAGAAAAATTGCCGGGAAGCATTGTAAATCCCATAATCAGAACCATCAAAACAGCCAGTAATTTTTTCTCCTTTTTCGTCATTTTCTTACTCTCCTTTGCTCTCTATCTGATTTGCGAATTCTATCTGTCAATGATTCGCATTATAATTACTCATTTTAGAATATAATTATAATCGGATTTATTATAACCCAACTTAACATAATATTCCATATTTTTTTCACACAAATTACAAAAAAAATCCCATAAACAAACCTTTCGGTCTGTCTATGGGATTCTATTCGATGGCTTATTATGTTACGCAAGTGGTTTTCCAAAGAAATTATCAATTGATTGATGTAATTTCTCCGGTTCCATTGTTTTCAAAAGATACCCTTCCGGTTTCATGGACATTACATCCATAACGGATTCCGCATCATTTTTCCCTGTCAGGAATATGATTGGAATCTCCCTATACTCTGTATCCTCTCTTATCATCTGCATTACCTGTTTTCCATCTACGATCGGCATTTCATAGTCTAATAATATCAGATCCGGTGTATTAAGTGCCAGATATTTCAATGCCATGGCACCGGAATTCGCCATCACGACCTGATAATCGTCTTCTAACAGATTCTTAATCTTACGAAGAACCACTCCCGAATCATCCACTGCTAATATTACCTTTTTCTGTTGCGTCTGTGCTTCTTCTAATCTCTTGCATATCCTCTCCACAACCTCTGACATATTGATCGGTCGGATAAAAATATCCTGAATCATCTGTTGTGATATTGTTTTCCACATAAGGTCAAGCTCTTCAACATTTCCCATTGCAAATATTGTAACTCCGTTCTTGATTGCCTGATCAACCAATACTTTTACACTGACAATCTTTTTCTGAAGTTCCGTGCTCGCACATATCAGTAACCCCGCTGCCTCATCCTGCAGCATATCCGCACATTCCGCAGAAATATGTACAATCTTTGCAGGCAGTCCCTGCTTTTCAAACGTTTTCTCAAAAGAAGCAGATAAATAACTCTGTTCCTCCATCAAAATCAGCAATTCTCTTTTCTCATCATTCATTCCTTACCCCTCCATTTGCAATGCCATTATCATCTTCTCCGTTAACTGCAATATATCTTCCATCGCAACATCCGCGACTGCAATCTGTAATTGTTCGATATCCTTTGATATGCATACCGGAACCTGCCAACAATTGATGCAATCCATAATGCGGTCTGCCTCGTCCATATTAAATGTTTCCACACACTCATGAATCTGTTGTAACTTCCGAATCCATTCCGTACCGGTCACTTTTTCCTGTTTCACTTGTTCCACTTGTACATAAGGCTTTAATATATCTTTGTATCTACGATATTCAGTTAACAAAACCGGCGTCTTCTCCGTCAATGCATCTATATCTTCTGCATTGCCATACTGCTCCAACTCCTTAGCCATCTCTGATAACTCCGGTGCTCCGATGAGTAATGCGGAGCTTTTTAACGCATGAACCTCTATCGTATAATCTCTGATACGCCCCTCTTGCAGATACCTCTCTAACTTATTCGCCTTGCCGTCGATCGTTTGATAGAATATCTTCATGGTTTCCTGCAGTATCTTTTCACTTCCACAATATCTTAGCGCTTCCTCTATCTGCAGTCCTTCAACATGATTGTTGTCATCCGTAAGAGAGCCGTCATTGCTTAATATCTCTTTCGCCTCATTAGCAGACACATTCTGTATCAGATCTCCCGGAAGATATCTTCTTAATTGTACACATATGTTAGCAAAATCAATGGGTTTTGCAACAAATCCATTCATTCCCGCATCTGCAAATTCTTTTCTTGCATCCATCATCGCATTTGCCGTTAATGCAATGATCGGAATATCTCTATACTGATCGCCCGGCAGGGCTCGTATTGCTCTTGTCGCCTCAATTCCATCCATTACCGGCATCATATGATCCATTAGTATCAGATTATAGGTCTTCGCCTGTACCTTCTCTACCGCCTCAACACCATTCTCTGCCGTATCAATCTGCATTTGCAATGGCTCTAACAACGCCTGTGCCACAGCTAAATTAATCTCATTATCATCCACTAATAAAATCCTGGCATCCGGCGCAATGAACATGCTCTCTGCTTCCTTTTCCAATACACCGCTATGTCTTTGGTCATAATTGATCTCAGATATCGGAGTAGGATCCACAATCTCCTGTTCAATGCGGAAATAAAAATTACTTCCCTTTCCATATTCACTTTCTACTCCAATATTGCCTCCCATCATTTCGACAAGCTCTTTGGAGATTGTCAGTCCCAGACCGGTTCCTTCAATTTTGCTATTCCTCTTCGTATCGACACGTTCAAAAGAATCAAACAATATTGCCTGATCCTCTTTCTGAATACCAATTCCGGAATCCTCGACAGAATAATACAGTAAAACGTGATCCGCCGATTGATGTTCAATACGAACCAGAAAACGTACATATCCTTCTCTCGTATATTTGATGGCATTGGATACTAAGTTCATGATGATCTGTCGGATACGTCCCATATCACCTTTCATTTTGCAAGGAATGTCCTGGTCAATGTCGTAGATCAATTCAATCGGTCGATCACCAATCCGATTTTCAAATGTCATCTTCATATCATGAAACAGTGAAAGCGTATCATATGTTTCTTCAAATAACTGGATCTTTCCGGATTCCATCTTGGAAAAATCCAACACATCATTGATAATCGTAAGCAATGCCTGACCGGAACTTTGAATATTCATAAGATATTCCTGCTCTTTCGGATCATGTTTTTTGCGAAGCATTACTTCAACCATTCCAACAATTGAATTCATCGGAGTCCGAATCTCGTGAGAAATGTTCGACACAAATGTGGATTTGGCTTTGTTTGCCATCTCTGCCTGTTCCACCAACTCCTTCATCACACGATTCTGTTCCATAATGTCCGTAATATCCACGACCGTCATCATATAACCCCGTGTAATGCTTTCTTTCTTCATCTCTGTTTCTGTTATCCGATAGTGATGTCCATTCAGGTCAAGATAACCATCAT
>JBNMIW010000027.1:0-13424 GCA_050873485.1 Lachnospiraceae bacterium
ATTAAAGGGTGTTGTTACTCAGGTATTAGACGGTGGTTTAAGCGTTACTGTTGATGAAGCCAGAGTATTCATTCCAGCAAGTCTTGTTTCTGATATGTATGAGAAGGATTTATCTAAGTACAAAGATCAGGAGATCGAGTTCAAGATTACAGAGTTTAATCCTCGCAAGAGAAGAATCATTGGTAACCGTAAGATGTTGATCGAGGCAGAGAAGAAAGCTGCTAAGGAAGCATTATTTGCACGTATCAATGTAGGTGATACAGTAGAAGGAACCGTTAAGAATGTAACAGACTTTGGTGCATTTATCGATTTAGGCGGAGCAGACGGATTACTTCATATCTCTGAGATGTCTTGGGGAAGAGTTGACAATCCTAAGAAGCTGTTCAATGTTGGTGATCATGTAAAAGCATTGATCAAAGATATCCAGGGTGAGAAGATTGCGTTAAGCCTTAAGTTTGAGGATACAAATCCATGGCTTACAGCTGCTGATAAGTATGCAATTGGCAATGTGGTTACAGGTAAAGTTGCAAGAATGACAGACTTTGGTGCATTTATCGAATTAGAGCCGGGTGTTGATGCATTATTACATGTATCTCAGATTGCAAAAGAGCATATTGATAAGCCTTCAAGTGTATTATCTGTTGGTCAGGAAGTTGAAGTTAAGGTTGTTGATTTCAAACCGGAAGAGAGAAAGATCAGCCTTAGCATGAAAGCATTACTTCCGGATGATGAGGAAGAGGCTGTTGAGGAAGCTCCTGTAGAAGAGTAATTATGGATTATAATGAGACCTCGCCTTAGACAATAAGGCGAGGTTTTTTGTATATATGCAAAAAATAGAGAATATTCGGTTTGATTTTGTGTAGGGACATTGATTAGAAGGGGAATGTTATATGGGATATGATTATGAAAACTTTAAAAAGGATGTGTATCAATTAACGAATATTAATTTGTCGTTGTATAAGGAACGTCAGATGAAACGCCGGATTGAATCTTTGATGAAACGAAAAGGATTTGATACATTTGATACATATTTTGCAGCAATGAAGAAAGACCAGACATTGTTGAAGGCATTTGTGAGTTACCTGACGATCAATGTATCTGAATTTTATCGTAACCCGAAACAATGGGAACTATTTGAGAAACAAATGATCCCATACCTGGAGAAGAAATTTGGAAAACAGATGCATATATGGAGTGCGGCCTGCTCGACAGGTGATGAACCATATACAATTGCAATGATCTTAGCCAGACATTTTCCACTGAAACAGATTCATATTTATGCAACAGATATTGATGAGGATGTCTTGAATTTTGCAAAGGAAGGTATATACAGTGAACGGAGTCTGGAACGCCTGCCGGAGGATATGTTACAGAAATATTTTACAAAGTTAAATCACGGGTATCAGATTAATGATGATATTAAGGCATGTGTGGAGTTTCGCAAACATAATCTGTTAGAAGATAAATACCCATCGGGAATGCATATGATCGTGTGCCGTAATGTTGTAATTTATTTCACAGATGAGGCCAAAGATAAGGTATATGAGAAATTTCACAATACACTTGTCAAGGATGGAATTCTTTTTATCGGAAGCACGGAACAGATCATTCATGCGAAAGAGATTGGATTTCAATCTGTTGATTCATTCTTCTATAAAAAAGCTTAGATACTATAAAATGGTGAATATATTTGTATGGTATAAATCATACAATATATTCACCATTTTTTTACATGGCGTCTCTTAACAGATCATTATAGTTACACAATTCAGAAAGATTCCAATCCTGTTCTAAAATATCTCGGATTGTCTGCATTGGAATGTTTAGCTTTTTTAATGTTCGAATTGCGTGGTAAGTACAGTGACGTATTCCGTTTTGCTGTCCGATGTGCAGTCCGGTTTTGATTCCGGAGGATATGCCGGTTTGAATGCCGGATTTGTATATGGTCTTTTCGGTGTAAGTTAAGGAGAAAGCGTCTAATATGTTACAGAGAATAGACTGCACAGTCGGATGTGCATATGTAAAATGGCGGATCACCATGTCAGACATTCGCAATATAGTACATTGTTCTAATATTGTTATCTGACCGGAAACAGAAAGAGCATCTAACTGTTCTATGATAGTTTCCCATTCTTTCTTTAAATTACTCTGTAAAGCGGAATCTGTTTCAATTACATCCAATTTTGATTGATATTTGAATATATAAAATGGAATTAGGATATATAGTTTTTTGTCAAAAATTGTATCAAGTGTATATTTGGGGAGAATGGTTAGAAAACAGGAATATGCCCAATCCGGTTCAGATGTAGATGTAACATATTGCTGAAAGATCGTCTCGTTTAAAAGTGGTGTATAGTATTTGGGACAATCGGTGATCAGTGACAGAAAAATATTGTTATAAACAGAAGCGGAAGCAGATTCCTGAATTCCGTAAAAATATGAGTCTTTTGTATGTTGATTCATTTGGATATGAATACCCCCTTTATAATAGTAAGATTAAAAGTTGCAATACACATGTGTAACAAAGAAATTTCTAAGTTGCAAGAGATAGTAACATATCTAAATTCGAAAAACAATAATTATGACTAAAAATGCAAAATAAAATTTATTTGTACATAATTACCCCTCAATTATGTTCGAGCGGAACATAGAATGTACATAAAAAAGCCATAATTATGTTCTGAAAAACAAAATTATGACTTTTTGTACACAATTATGACTATTTTATGATTTTGAGAAACAATTCAGTAAAGATCTGATATAAATATTTTTTAAGTCTTGAGATGCCTCTGCTAATGATTGAAGTGTTTGATAATATTTGGATGAATGGGGATCTTCTTTGTATATGTCAAAAACTCCTGTGGTAAAACATGGAATAAAATCGTCGGTTTGTTTTATATAGCTTGTGTTTTTTGTTGCTTTTATGCGTCTGGAAGGTTCTACATAGGTTGCCACGCTTTTATGAATCGCCATATCTTCCTCCGGGAGATAATAATAGTTTTTGTAATCGTCAAAATAATGAGGAAGTGTGGTGTGAATGATGGGTATGCATAGCACAGCTTGTTGCTCCGTTGCGTTCAAATAGAGATCATGTCGTGTGAGAGCAATTCGCTTTGGCAGCTGAAATGGACTATCGTAATTAAAACGGATCGTCAATTGTTGAGGCGTAATGTCTAATTGAATATTGCAAGGCAACACTTGTTCAAAAAATGCTTTGTAATTAAGAATTACACAAACTTGTGGCATACCAAGCAGATCATCATGGTTATGCAGCAATAAGAGTTGTTCTTCCTTTTCATTTGGTCTGGCAACGTAACGTTGATATATGTGAATCAATTCTTTTCCGGAATATGTGTCATCCCGGTTGATTCCTAAATAGTCTTCAACGGCAGTCTGCTTTATGCTGTCCAGAGATAATATATTTTTATAAGGACGTATCAATCGATAGATGTCAATTTGTTGCAGGTGCTCATAAATAATATTGTCTAATTGGTATTTGGAATTTTTGGTTCGAAGATATGGAAGATCAAAACCAAGTCCGTTAAAATGAACCAGACAATCAAAATGTCTGCTGAATTCATTAAAAGCGCATAACAGTTCCCGTTCATTATAGCCATCCTCGTTGAACCATTGGCGGATATGAATTTTGTTATCTTCGTACCACAATACACCGATCAGATACAGTGTTGTATGAGTAGCGGAAAAACCGGTTGTTTCAATATCAAAGAAAAGCAATCGGGAATCGGCATAGTTCAATTGAAAGTATGAGGGAAAGGATAATGTATCCGTTATGTTTTCTGTATAATCAATCGTATTCATAGTCAGCCTCCTTTTAGAATAAAATGCTGTCTGACAGGAATCTATCATAGCATAATATGAAAGAATGTGCTATAATCAAACAGGAAATTGAGAGATATCATCATGAAAGAGGTTTGTATGATCGGTTATATAAAAGGAACAGTGGAAGGGATTTCTGCTGATTATATATTATTAGAATGTCATGATATCGGATATCAGATATATACTTCGGGTATGGCACTTACTAAGATCACAATGCATCAGGAGATGAAGATATACACATATCTTCATGTCAGGGAAGATGGAGTGACGTTATTTGGTTTTCCGACAACCGAAGAGTTGAATACATTTAAACTGTTGATCGGGGTAAGTGGAATCGGACCTAAGGTGGCATTGGCTGTGTTATCGGCACTTACAGTGCAGGAATTGGCACTTGCAGTTATGGCAGGGGACACCAAAACGATTACGAAAGCAAATGGAATCGGAGCGAAAGGTGCGGCAAGATTGATCATGGAATTAAAGGATAAGATGCAGATTGAAGATGCATTTTCATCAACAGAGGTTCCGGATGCAGTAAATGTTACAGCGTCACAGGATAGCGTACAGGATACTGTTATGGCATTGGTTAGTCTGGGCTATTCAGATACAGAGGCACTGAAGGCAATCAAGCAGGTGCCGGGTGCAGACACGATGGATTCCGAACAATTGTTAAAAGCAGCACTTAAGAAGATATTTTAACTGCGGTTAAGATAGAAGAATGATTAAGGTATACAGGATATGATGGATAGAATGATCAGTACCCAGATCCTGCCGGAAGATGTGAAGATTGAGAATCGGCTGCGTCCGGTCATGTTAGAGGATTATATCGGGCAGGAGAAGGCAAAGAATAATTTAAAGGTATTTATTGAAGCGGCTAAGAAGAGGAACGAAGCGTTAGATCATGTTTTGTTATATGGTCCGCCGGGACTTGGCAAGACAACGATGGCTTCTATTATTGCTAACGAGATGGGAAGTAATATGAAGATTACATCCGGTCCGGCAATCGAAAAACCGGGAGAACTCGCTGCAATCCTCAATAATCTAAATGAAAATGATGTATTATTTATTGATGAGATTCACCGATTGAATCGGCAGGTAGAAGAAGTTTTATATCCGGCAATGGAAGATTTTGCAATCGATATTATGATTGGCAAAGGACAGGCGGCAAGAAGTATCCGTTTGGATCTTCCGAAGTTCACGCTGGTAGGGGCGACAACGAGAGCCGGTATGCTGACAGCACCGCTTCGGGATCGTTTTGGGGTTGTGAACCGTTTAGAGTTTTATTCCAATGAAGAATTGACACAGATTGTGTTGCGGTCTGCAAAGGTACTAGAGGTTACAATTGATGATCCGGGTGCGTTAGAGATTGCAAGACGGTCAAGAGGAACGCCAAGACTGGCAAATCGGTTGCTAAAACGTGTCAGAGACTTTGCCCAGGTGTCTTTTGATGGACATATTGATGAAAAAGTTGCCAAAGAAGCACTGGATCGCTTAGAGGTGGATTCATTTGGATTAGATCAGATCGATCGGAATATTATATTGACAATGATTCAGAAATTTGATGGCAAACCGGTTGGACTTGATACGTTGGCGGCGGCAATCGGTGAGGATTCCGGAACGATAGAGGAAGTATATGAACCATATCTGATCAAGAATGGCTTGATCAGCCGGACACCAAGAGGAAGGATAGCAACGCCGATGGCGTATCGGCATTTTGAATTAGAGAATTTGATGAATGGAGGAGTATAGAACATGGCAGATAAGAATGACATTCCGGTAGTGATCAATGGACGTATCTATAATTTAAGTGGATATGAGAATACGGATTATTTACAGGAAGTTGCCAATTATATGAACAGTAAGATTGCAGAGTGTAAGGCATCTGATGGATTCCGTAGATTGAATGCAGAATATCAGAATATTTTATTGGCGATCAATATTGCAGATGATTATTTTAAGGTAAAGAATGAGACTGGCAAATTGTCCGCACAGGATGATGAAAAAGAAAAACAGATTTATGATCTGCGCCATGAGGTGATCGAGACCCAGATCAAATATGAGTCTGCAATGCGGCTTGTAGAGGAATATAAGGAGCAGGTTAATGCATTACAGCGCAAGATCATTCAGTTAGAAGCAGAAAAGACAAGACAGGAGTAATATATGAGACCGGAAATATTAGCACCGGCAGGTTCAATGGAAGCTTTAAAGGCTGCGGTACATGCCGGGGCAGATGCGGTTTATTTAGGTGGCAGTCGATATGGGGCCAGAGCGTATGCGGATAATTTTGATGAACCGGCATTGATACAGGCAATTGAATATGCACACATATATGGTGTTAAAGTGTATCTGACGGTCAATACATTATTTCGTAACGAAGAAATGGAAGGTCTGTATGCGTATTTAGAACCATATTATCGTGCAGGACTGGATGCGGTGATCGTGCAGGATTTTGGCGTAATGTATGCAATTTCTGTATGGTTTCCGGATCTTCCGATTCATGCATCGACCCAGATGACTATTACGACACCATATGCATATAATCTGTTGAAGGATTATGGAGTAACCCGAATTGTACCAGCCAGGGAATTATCGATCGAAGAGATTGCAAAGTTAAAACAGCAGGCGGTAATTCCGGAGGTGGAAGTGTTTGTGCAGGGAGCACTGTGTTATTGTTATTCCGGTCAATGCCTGATGAGTTCTTTTATCGGGGGCAGAAGCGGTAACAGGGGACGATGTGCACAACCGTGCCGGTTACCGTATCAATTAAAGGATGCGGGTGGTAACCGGATCATGACGAAGGGTGAGTATCTGCTCAGCCCCAAGGATCTTTGTGGATTAGAGGCAGTACCGGATCTCATCCGGGCAGGTGTGGATTCTTTCAAGATAGAAGGAAGAATGAAGAAACCGGAGTATGTAGCAGTATGTACCAGAGCTTATCGTACAATGACGGATGCGGTGATAGAAGGCAGCGATACGAAACCGTTGACAGAACAGTTGCGGTCGGAGATGGCAGAAGTGTTTAATCGCGGTGGATTTACCAAAGGATATTATTATCGGAAAAATGGAGCTGACATGATGTCGATCCGCAACAATGGACATTGCGGTGTACCGATCGGAACCATTCAAATGATCAAACGGAATCAGGCATATATTCGGTTGTGTCAGAATGTTGGTAAAGGTGACATTCTGGTAATTCCGAACGGAAAGGAATCCATCACTCTGACCTGTAATGTAGAGGGACGGGCAGGACAGGAGATCTGCCTGAATCTTCCAAAGACAAAAGAACGGGTTCAAGGGAAAAAAGTCACGCGCATGATGAAACGGTCATTAGAACAGGAACTGGGTTCGTATGTCAATGAAGAAAAGGAGATCTTTTTATCGGGAAGCATAGAACTTCGGTTTGGTAAAAATGCAGAAATGGCTGTATCTGTGATCCGGAATGGGGAAGAAATTCGCGTAACCGTAGAAGGTGAGTGTGTTGAACAGGCATCTGCAAGACCGTTGGCAGAGAATGTTGTCAGGGACAAGATTATGCAAACCGGAGGGACAAGATACCGATTTGCGGATTTTGAGGTTTTATTAGATGAGAATGTGTTTTATCCGTTAAAATCATTAAAGGAATTACGACGGCAGGCGATTTCAAAGTTAGAAGAGCAGATATTACAAAGAGATAAGAGGACATGTTTGCCAAAGGACACAGGAACAATATTGCAACAACAGCCAGTGAATGTGGGTGAACAGACAGGAAATCAAAATGTGATATTTGTATCAACGAAGGAACAGCTTGCAGTTGCAGCAAAGTATAGGGATTATTTTTCCAGAGTGTATATTGATATGCAGTATTTTGATACAAAAGACATAGAAGATATGATCCGGACACAACAGAAAGTATATTATGCACTTCCGGCTGTGTTCCGCAACACAATGCTGAAAGAATGGAGCACACTTTCATGGAAAGATATGTACGGAGTGGTGATTCGGAATCTGGATGAACTTGCATATCTGAAACAGATTGGATTTTCGGGTAAAGTGATCACGGATTACAGCGTGTATGTAATGAATGATATTGCGGCAGGATGGCTGCGACAGCAGTTCCCGGAAGCGATTGTGACACTGCCTGTTGAGTTAAATCAAAAACAGTTACAGAATATGAATATTGTTTCCGGTGAATTGGAAGTATATGGATATCAACAGTTGATGGTAAGTGCACAATGTGTGCAGAATACGACTGGCGGATGCAATGGCAATAATACCGGATGTTATCTTACGGATCGTCTTAACAAACAATTCTTTGTGGCATCTATCTGTAAATACTGTTATAATCTCATTTATAATGGAATTCCGACCGTGTTATTTGATATTATTCCGGAATCCATGCGTAGACAGTTGGATCTGCGAATTCATTTTATCAATGAAACAAAAGAACAAACAGAAACTATTATCTGTGCCTTTCTCAATCAGTCTGTACCGGAAGGCGAGAAGACAAGAGGGCACTTTAAACGTGGAGTAGAGTAAATGACAAATGTTATAATCAATGCATCGAAGTACATCATTCTTCTTATGATGGTTTTGTATGCAATATCCTGTTATACAACCTTTCGCAATGTAGGGGAAGAGGAGAAAACCAAAAAACTGAATCAACAGATTGTGTATGTGTTTGTAATGCATTTTCTGGCGTATTTAACATTTGCACTTCGGAATGTAGAGCAAATGAAGACGATTGTGATCTTTTATGGATTGCAGATATTTGTGGCAACAATGTATATGTACCTGTATCATTATATTTATCCATATTCTTCAAGAGTTATTACGAATAATATGAGTTTCTTACTGTTGATCGGATACATTATGCTGACAAGACTTAATTTTGCACTTGCTAAGAAGCAGTTTATTATTGCCACAGCATCCATGATCCTGGTTTCAATCATTCCAATGATTATGGATCGATATAAGAATCTTAGAAAGTATGGGACGGCATACGGAATTATAGGAATTATTGCGTTGTCCTCTGTGTTCGTGATCGGTGTGGAGCAATATGGTTCTGTAAACTGGATCAGTTTATTCGGTATTACAATCCAGCCTTCGGAATTTGTTAAGATCCTGTTTGTATTTTTCATTGCATCCATGTTGTCAAAGGGAAGAGATTTCAAACAGGTGATGATCACAACTGCATTTGCCTGTGTGCATATGGGCGTGTTAGTGTTGGAAAAGGATTTAGGTGGAGCACTGATCTTTTTTGTAATATTTATTGCAATGATCTATGTTGGAACCGGAAAGATCAGCTATCTGATCGCCTTTATTATGGGAGGTGCAGCAATGGCAGGTCTCGCGTTCTTATTATTTAAGGATAAATTGTTTGACCATGTTATGGTGCGTGTGAATGTGTGGAAGAATCCATGGGCTGATATCCGGGGAACAGGCTATCAGATCACGCAATCGCTGTTTGCAATCGGAAGCGGCGGTTATTTTGGCTCCGGTCTGACAAAGGGATCGCCGGATGTTATTCCGGTCAGTGAAAGTGATTTTATTTTTTCTGCGATTGCGGAAGAATTCGGTGTAATTTTTGCAATTTTTCTAATTCTGGTATGCTTTAGTTGTTTTATCAGTTTTGTTACGATTGCAATGCGGGTACGTAATCGTTTCTATAAGACGATGGCATTTGGTTTTGCAATCTGTTATATGTTCCAGACATTTTTGTCAATTGGCGGTGTTACCAAATTCATTCCGTCAACAGGTGTTACGATTCCGCTTGTCAGTTATGGAGGAAGCTCGGTGTTAAGTTCCCTTGTTATGTTCTCGATCATGCAGGGAATCAGTACAATTGAAAATAAAGAGGCAAAGAAGATTGAAGAAGAAAGAAGAGACATTGAAAAAGCAGCGCAGAGGGCGTAAGAAAAAAGAGCTGGATACAAGGCTCCTGACTCCGGAGCAGCAGGCTTTTATTGAAAAAGAGGAAAAGATCGACAAGATCAATGAAAAAATGAATCGTCCGATCATCGGTATGACATATTTGTGTGGATTTTTGGTGATTGGCCTGATTGCATACATCCTTCATTTTATGATCACACAAAAAGATGAAGTGATTGCCAATGCTGCAAATACAAGATTAGACAGTTATGCAGCAGATGTTGACCGTGGAGATATTGTCACAAAGGACGGTAAGACAGTTGCAACGAACAAGAACGGAAAACGATATTATCCATATGATGATCTGTTTGCGCATGCAGTGGGATATTCGGAATATACCAAAGCCGGAGTGGAACTGATTGGCAATTATTATCTGATGGAGAGTCATGCGAATATTTTAGAAAGAGCCGTGCATACATTAAGAGAGGAACAAAATGAAGGGGATACCGTTGTTACTACGTTGAATTATGAACTCCAGAAAACGGCATATGATGCATTAGGAGAAGCGGATGGTGCAGTTGTTTTGTTAGAGCCGGATACCGGAAAGATTCTTGCAATGGTGTCCAAACCGGATTTTGATCCAAATGATATTGATACGGTGTGGGAAGAAGCCAATAGTGAAGGCTCGACCAGTTCGGTATTACTCAATCGCGCTACGCAGGGATTGTATCCACCCGGATCCACATTTAAAGTATTAACGACGCTTTCATTTATGCGCCAGAATCGCAAATATAGCAAATATACGTATGATTGTTCACAATCACAGGCGGTTTTTAATGGAGTAACGGTTCACTGTTATGACAATAAAACGCATGGAGAACAGGATCTGTCAGAAGCACTTGCCAATTCCTGTAATCAGGCATTTGCAGATATTGGAACACAGTTAAATGTGAACAAATGGAGAGATACCTTAGAAAGCTTTCTGTTCAACCAGTCGCTGCCATATACGGATGCGAGTGCAACCAGCCGGTTTGTATTAGATGGCAAATCAGACAAAGGTTATATTCCACAGACGGCATTTGGTCAGGGTGATACATTGATCACACCGCTGCATAATGCAATGATCGTATCTACGATTGCAAATGGTGGATTGATGATGAAACCGTATATGATCGACAGTGTAGAAAATTACAAAGGAAAACGGATCAAGAAGTTTTCTCCGGCATCGTACGATACGTTAATGACATCGGATGAGGTTGATACACTGACCGGATATATGCGAAAAGTGGTAACAGAAGGTACGGCTGCTCCTTACTTCTCGGATGCATCTTATGAGGCGGCAGGAAAGACAGGTACAGCGGAATATGCCAATGGAGAGCATGATTTCTCATGGTTTATTGGTTTTACAAGTGTGGATCATCCGGAAGTTGCGATCAGTGTTGTGGTTGAGGAATCGGATGTGAATGGAGTAAAAGCATCTGCAATTGCCAGAAAAATGTTTGATGCATATTATAATATTTCTGAATAATTTATCTTGCCATTTGCGGTATTAATTGCTATACTTTAGGTAATTAGGCAACACACCAATTATTAGGAGGAACAGCTATGATAGAAGCAGTAAGCTGTGGTGGTGTGGTAATCTTCAGAGGTAAAGTGTTGTTACTTTATAAGAACTATAAGAATAAGTACGAAGGCTGGGTTCTGCCGAAAGGAACGGTAGAAGAAGGCGAGGAGTACAAGGAGACGGCGCTGCGCGAGGTTCGTGAAGAAACCGGCGTACAAGCACAGATCATTAAGTATGTGAATAAGAGTAATTATACTTTTAATACCGCATATGACGTAGTGAATAAAGATGTGCATTGGTATCTGATGATGGCTGACAGTTATTACAGCAAACCTCAAAGAGAAGAGTACTTTATGGATTCCGGATATTATAAGTATCATGAAGCGTATCATTTATTGAAGTTCCCGAACGAGAAACAGATTTTAGAACAGGCTTATGGTGAATATCAGGATTTGAAGCAAAGTAATCTGTGGGGATCTAAAAAGTATTTTTAAGGACAAAAGCCGGTATGATTTCACCGGCTTTTTTCTTTTGAAAACGTTGAGATATGGTAATATAGAAAAAGGTCATAATATATATCAAATGGAAAGGAAATATCTATGAAAAAAAGATGGATTAATGTTTTGATGATAATATGCATTCTTGTTGCGGCAGGCTGCGGAGGATATTTAGCATATTACTATTATACAAGTGCAAGAAGTGAAGGAGCGGTAAAGAAACTGCGGGACTATATTGCAGAGGATACGGAGGATGCCTCTTTGGAGGAGACGGATTCGAAAAAAGGTCCGGAAATGGTTGAGATAGACGGTGTAAAAATACAGAAGAAATTTGAGAAGTTATATCGGGAGAATCCGGATTTCATGGGATGGCTGACAATTGAGGATACGCATATTGACTATCCGGTCATGTATACACCAAGTAGTAAAGATGGTGGGGAATATTATATTCATCGAAACTTCAACGGAGATTATTCGGCGGCCGGTCTGCCATTTATTGACTGCAATTGCCAGTTAGAGCCGGCAACAGATAATGTAATCATATATGGGCATAATATGAATGCGGGAACAATGTTCCATGACTTGTTAAAATATGAAGATCAGGATTTTTATGAGGCGCATAAGACATTTACATTTGATACGATCTACGGTGATGGGGAATATGAAGTAGTTGCATTTTTCCGCGGACAGATTCTGCCGGAAGAATCCAAAGAGTTCAAATATTATGAATTTGTAAATGCGGGAAGCAAAGAAGAATTTGAACAATATGTGAAGAATCTGAAAAATATGTCGATCATAGACACCGGAGTAGATGTATCATATGGAGACAAATTGATTACATTATCTACCTGTGCGTATCATGTTACGGATGGAAGATTCGTGGTTGTAGCGAAAAAAGTGCAATAAAAAAACGATAGCAAAAATGCTATCGTAAGATGCCGGTGATGGGACTTGAACCCATACGATGTTGCCATCAACAGATTTTGAGTCTGCCTCGTCTGCCAATTCCGACACACCGGCTTGTTGTGAAACCAACGAATGTTAGTATAATAGGAATCAGGAATTTTGTCAAGACATTTTTTGAAAAAATGACGAACAATTTTGAAATCATTTTGCATATAGATGTATTTGTAAATCAAACAGAATAATGGTATGATAGGAAAAGTGATGAAATGTAACAGGTGAACCAATATGAATGAGTGGAATAAGATCAAACAGGCATTGCTTGGCTGGTATCGAAAAGAACACAGACAGCTTCGCTGGCGAGAAACAAAAGATCCGTATGAGATATGGATATCAGAGATTATGTTGCAACAGACCAGAGTAGAGGCTGTAAAGGGATATTATGATAGATTTTTAGAGACATTACCGGATGTAGAACATTTAGCGAATGTGGATGATGACGTCTTATTGAAATTATGGGAAGGATTAGGATATTATAATCGTGCCAGAAACTTAAAAAAGGCGGCAATACAGATCTGTGAGACATATCACGGACAATTCCCTGTTGAATATGAACAGGTTTTAGATCTTTGCGGAATCGGAGAATATACAGCGGGGGCAATCTGTTCGATCTGTTATGAGCAACCGACACCTGCGGTAGACGGGAATGTGCTGCGTGTATGGGCACGGCTTAAGAACAGTACAGATAATATTGATGAGATGAAGACAAGAAAATG
>JBNMIW010000028.1:0-13108 GCA_050873485.1 Lachnospiraceae bacterium
GCATCATCTGTTATCCGCTCTTCCACTATACACAATTTCTACGGAATTGCTGATCCGGATATTAAACCGGAATCACATTTCCCAACCGGAACAGAAAGAATTGTTATACCATGTAGAAAAAGAACGTTCTTACGCAAAGACCATTTTACAAAATAATGTTATATGTGATGAGATTCCTCATCTCACTGCTAAGGAATTCATCAAACATCCTATGAAATTATTTGTAGCAGGGGCATTTCTTGACAAAGAGATCACTTATACCTATGAAGACTATATAGAACATTTGAGATTAACAAAAGATTATGCTAAGAAACATCCAAATTATACTTGCAAAAAAACCAAACAACATACATTTCCAAACATCCAGATTTACATTACCGAGAATGATAATGTATTGATATCCAAAGCACAATCCCCAACCATCCATTTTGTGATCCGGCATCCAAAGATTGTGCAGGCATTACAAAATTTTGTTTCAAATGGGACCGGCAGATAACAAATGGGAAGGGCATTCATGCCATATACGGCTGGTGTGGCAATAAGCACAGCGTGAGTTTTCACGGAGATAACGTGAATGGCACATGCGCGAAAACGTAAATAAAGCCATGTAAGTTTGTCTTATATGGTTAAGCAGGCTGGTCTGTCTACGCCGGTGCTTGGTGAGGTTCTTACGAACCTAGCACCGCTGCGTAGGCAGTATAAGTGCAAACGTGCCTGCGTACCATAAAGGCAAACCCACATGGCTTTCTCTATATCTTTTTGCATGTGCCCTCACACGTCCGTCTTACTCACGCTGTGCAAGGGTATCTAGTATGCTCTTCCGAAGTAAACCATTTTCTTTGCCGGTTTTCCACAGTGAACGCACACATCGCTTAAATGTTCCTGTGCGAACGGCATACAACGGGTAGACGCTCCCGTCTCATCCTTGATCGCTTCCTCACAGGACGTCTCTCCACACCACATTGCTTTGATGAATCCCTGCTTATGCTCAATAATATCCGTGAACTCATCCCAGCTTGTTGCAGTATGTGTATTGGCATCTCTATGCTTTAACGCCTTGTTATACATATCTTTCTGAATGGTTTCTAACAGCTCACCGATCACTGTTTCGATCTCATCCAAAGATACCTCGATCTTCTCTCCGGTATCACGACGTACCAGCAATGCCTTGTTTGCTTCAATATCTCTCGGTCCGATCTCTACACGGATTGGAATTCCACGCATCTCCTGCTCCGCAAACTTCCATCCCGGATTCTTATCGGAATCGTCTACCTTTACGCGATATGCAGATAATTTTTCTTTCAATTCCGCTGCCTTCTCTAAAACGCCTGCCTTCTTCTGCATAACCGGAACGATCATAACCTGTGTCGGAGCAACCTTCGGAGGCAGTACCAGACCGGAATTATCACCATGAACCATAATGACCGCACCGATCAAACGGGTTGTCATTCCCCAGGATGTCTGATGCACATATTCCAATTTGTTATCTTTGCTCGTATACTGAATACCAAATGCCTTTGCAAATCCATCGCCAAAATTATGACTGGTACCGGACTGCAACGCCTTACCATCATGCATCAATGCTTCGATCGTATAAGTTGCCTCTGCACCTGCAAATTTTTCTTTCTCCGTTTTGCGTCCGCGAATTACTGGCATAGCCAATACATCCTCGCAGAAATCTGCATACAGATTCAACATCTGTAATGTTCTCTCTTCTGCTTCCTCTGCAGTTGCATGTGCGGTATGACCTTCCTGCCATAAAAATTCCCGTGAACGAAGGAATGGTCTTGTCTCTTTCTCCCAACGCACAACCGAGCACCACTGATTATATACTTTTGGAAGATCACGGTAAGACTGGATATCATCTTTATAGAAATCGCAGAACAATGTCTCAGAAGTCGGTCTGACACACATTCTCTCCTGTAATTGATTCAAGCCGCCATATGTTACCCATGCAACTTCCGGCGCAAATCCTTCTACATGATCTTTCTCCTTCTGCAACAGACTTTCCGGAATAAATATTGGTAAATATACATTCTCTACACCGGTTGCTTTAAAACGTTCATCCAACTGTTTCTGAATCAATTCCCAGATCGCATATCCTGCCGGTTTTAATACCATGCATCCCTTAACACTTGTATACGCAATCAAATCTGCTTTTACACAAGTATCCGTATACCATTGTGCAAAATCTTCCTCCATGGAAGTGATCTGTTCTACTAACTTCTTATCGTTTGCCATGTTCTCTCTCCTTCATATATTCTGTCAAACTGATACATCCTGACCGGATGTTCTCGATCAACAGGTAATCACCTGTTCTTACTCGCTATCGCTCATTATATCCCGATTATTCCTTATTTGCAAGCAAAACAACCTGCCTGACGATCAATACTCCGATCGGTCCCAGCAAAAAACCGGCCACCCCAAATAACCGAAAACCAATATACATACTCATAATCGTATAGATTGGTCTTAACCCTATCTGCTTTCCTATCATTTTCGGCTCTGTGATCTGGCGAATCACAACGCAGCAGACATAGGCAATCCCAAGGATAAACGCCTTGCCAAAGGATCCGGTAAAAATCAGATACAACGCATATGGAATCAGTATGATTCCCGCACCCAGTATTGGCAGTGCATCCACCACCGCCGTCAACGGTCCAAGAAATATATAATATGGTTGTCCGATCAGGCAAAATGCAATCGTACATACAATGCCATCCAGCAACATGATCCGCCCCTGTGCCTTTATATACGTTTTCAAAGTATGTTTACAAGATGTTATGATATTACATATATTCCTGCCAATATCATTTTGCAGCACTCTCTCTCTGATCTGCTCATAATCTAATATCAGAAAGAAAGTTGCAATTACGGTTACAATAAATGCAAACAGGAAACCAAAAAAGCGTTCCACCGTCTGCACGGAAAATAAGGTCATTTTGGAAACTATACCGATTCCTGCCGACCTGTCTGCCACACTTTCTTTCATTATGGTCATCCAGTTTTCGAGATAAGCAAAACATGCTCCGGAACGCATCTGAAACCAGGCGTCCATCTGACAACAGCATTTTCTCATAAGGCATAACGCTTTCGCCTCATAAAACGGATAATTTAACAAAATACTTTTTGCCTCCGCACACAGATATCCAATCAGACCCCCACACACAATCAGAATAACCGCATAAAAGACCACAACCGTTATAGCTAACAACCTCTTTTTCTGTCTGGTATTGTGTTCCCATAAGGAGCATTTCTGAAATAATTTACGAATAAACGGATAATATAATATTGCAACTACGGCAGCTACCACAAAGGGAATGACTAACGGCAGCAAAAAACGGAAGATCAGATAAATTCCTATAAACAATCCGGCATACAAAACAAGTTTACGATACACACTGATGTCCTCCTAACAAAACAGGATAAGATATATTACATATCTTACCCTGTCCGGTTTACATCATGCATATTCCGATATGGAACTTTCTAAAAATCCTCCATCTCAATCACATCAAACACATCACCTTCCGGCTCGCATTTAAACACCAGATGTTCCCCGCTTGACGGGTGCTCAAATTCCAATCTGGTTGCAAACAATGCAATCTGCTGGTATTGCTTTTTCGTTTTCATGAACTGCGGATTATACTTTGTATCGCCATAAATACCGGCTCCACGGCTTGCCATCTGTACACGGATCTGATGATGCCTGCCTGTCAACAGTTCGATCAACACATAAGTAAGAATTCCCTGATCCGTTTCAAACACATCTAACACCTCATAATCCAAAATTGCACGTTTGGCTCCTTTCATACCCTTTTTAACAACTTTGGTCGTATTCGTCTTACCATCCTTTAACAGATAATCTTCTAACGTACCACTCTCTTGCGGAAGTTCTCCAGTGAGAATTGCCTGATAGAATTTGACCATTGTTCCATCCTGCACCTGATCTGACAGATTGGCCGCTGCATCCTGATTCTTTGCAAATACCATTACACCTCCAACCGGTCGATCTAACCGATGTATCATTGCCAGATATGGTTCTTCATCCATCTCTTCTTTTTCAAAAATATAATGTTTCAAATAAGTCAGCAGATCTACATCCCTGCTCTTATCTCCCTGGACCGGCATTCCAACCGGTTTGATGCATACTAAAATATCCGAATCTTCATGCAATATCTCAACTTTCACACTAACATCCTCCTCTGATCAGATTCTGCAATTATCAAACAAACCTTAATTCGAATAAATTATAAAATGACACATACAAAAATGCAACCGTGAAAATCACATCAAAAAACGATAACCGATTCCCCATATTGTCTCGATATATTTTTCTTCACTGCCCTCCGGTTCAATCTTCTTTCGAATCTTCTTCACAAAGGTTGCTACGCTATTATATCCGCTCTCCATATATTTCTCATCCCATGTATTCTGATACAATTCGTCTTTGCTCACAACCACATTGGCACGTTGCGCCAAATATAAAAGAATATCAAATTCCCTTAATGTCATAGGAATCTCCTGATCCTTCAAATACACCTTTCGATTCTTCACTTCAATGGAAAGCGAGCCGGAGCGAATGCATCCAAAAGAACGTGTTAACCTTATATACTGGTCCAGCCTGGCACGAAGTCTTGCAAGCAATTCCCCATTACTGCATGGTTCTACTATATAATCATCCGCTCCCGTCTGAAACATCTTGATCTTCACCCACTCATCATCATTTACCGTCAGTATAACAATGGGAATATCCGTAAAATAACGCAGTTTCTCACATAAAGAAAAATAAATGCCTGCATCCCTGCAATTAAGCAGTATAAGATTCCAATCAAGAATTCGTCGTCCTATGTCTCTCGGAACCTCCATTCCTTCCTCATCTACAGAATACCCACTTAATTCCAGATATTCTTTAATCCGACAGCCTCCTCTTTTTTGGTCGTGCAATAATAAAATACGGTACACGAAGAAAACCCTCCTTACTATATAATCTTGTGTAATGTGAAAAAATGAACCGATCCGGTTCTGGAAACGGACTTAAAAAGAATTATCGTCCGTTGTGAGAGATATGCTATACCACATATCTTATTATATTGCTGCAATCAAATATATGATTGCAGCAATTATATTCTTGTCTGTAACGATGACTAATAATACTATGTCATCCTACTTTTAACTTGAATTTCTGAACTTCTTTGTCAGTCTCTGCGATGGCAATCTGTCCACCCAGAGAACGAATCTTCTCATCAAACGCTTCGTATCCACGTTGAATATACTTAATATCTTCTACTTCCGTAAATCCATCTGCTGCCAAACCGGCAATTACAAGTGCAGCACCTGCCCGCAGATCCGGTGCAACAACATTTGCACCAACAAATCTCTCAACACCATCAATAATTGCAGTGTTACCTTCTACCTTAATCTGTCCGCCCATCCGAAACAACTCATCTACATATTTGAACCGGTTCTCAAAAATGCTCTCGGTAATAATAGAAGTACCTTCGGATAATGCCAATACAACTGCCATCTGTGGCTGCATATCTGTCGGAAATCCCGGATATGGTAACGTCTTAATATTCGTAGCCCGTAACCGATGATTACTTACCACTCTTACTGCATCATCATATTCCATTACCACTGCACCAATCTCTTTCAATTTGGAAGAAATTGCCTCTAAATGCTTCGGAATGACATTACGAATCGTAACATCTCCTTTTGTCGCAGCGGCTGCAACCATAAAGGTTCCTGCTTCAATCTGATCCGGAATAATAGAATATTCCGTACCTTTTAACTTCTCTACACCGCGTATACGGATTACATCCGTTCCGGCTCCCTTAATATTAGCACCCATGCTATTCAGGAAATTCGCAACATCTACGATATGCGGTTCCTTTGCCGCATTCTCGATGGTAGTCTTACCTTCTGCCAAAACTGCCGCCATCATAACATTGATGGTTGCACCAACCGATACAACATCCATATAAATATGATTACCGATCAGCTGTTCTGCCTCTACATGAATCATACTGCTATGTATGTCGACATCTGCACCTAACGCCTTAAATCCCTTGATATGCAGATCGATCGGTCTGCCTCCGATATTACAGCCACCCGGCAATGCCACACTGGATCTCTTATACTTTCCAAGCATTGCACCTAACAGATAATATGATGCACGAATCTTACGAATAAACTCGTCATCCACACAATTATCCGCATGCGGATTAATTGTACCTCCGCAAATCTTAACTGTATGTTCATCTATATATTTAACCTTTGCACCAATCCCCTCGATTGCCTGCAAAAGAACTCTGGTATCTCTTACATTCGGAACATTCTCAATTACAACTTCTTCATCTGTCATAATTGCTGCAGCCAAAATACCGAGTGCTGCATTCTTTGCTCCTGCAATGGAAACTTCCCCTACTAATGGAGTGCCTCCCTTAATTACATACTGCTCCATATCGCACCTCTTGCTATAGTCCTCGACTACTTAGTGTAGACGTAATTATTTTCATTATAGCATGAATGATAGATTTGTAAACCGTTTTTTCTTATTTGACTTTAAAAAATTAAGGACAAACTTATCTTTTATAGTTCTTCGCCTTGATTTTCAGCCTCACAATAAATACAACGATAAATCCGTTTTTGCGGATCCGTCAACTTGAAAATCTGCTGGATTCCCTGCTCTGTTGTGGTGATGCAGCGTGGGTTTTTACATTTTACAACATTGACGATCTGTTCCGGCAAACCGACTTTTTTCTTTTCCACAGTGACACCATCTTTGATAATGCAAACGGAAATACCCGGATCTACATAACCTAAGATATCTAAATTAATATCATAATCCGGATGATCGATCTTCAAAATATCTTTTCTTCCCATCTTACGGCTTGTAGCATTTTTAATAATCGCAACGGAACAATCCAACCGGTCTAAATGCAGATATTTGTATACCAACATTGCTTTTCCGGCAGTAATATGATCTAATACAATTCCATTCTGAATGCTGTCAATATTCATAATGACCTCCTCTCTTTCGCATAATTCATTCTATTTGTCTGTGAGTCCTAATAGTGTCATGATCAATGCCATCCGGACATATTTTCCATTTAATACCTGTTTAAAATAACATGCTCTCGGATCATCATCTACCTCCACTGCGATCTCATTTACTCTAGGAAGTGGATGAAGAATACTCAGATCCTTTTTGGCATTTTTCAGCTTTGGCATATCCAAAATATAGGTGTCCTTTAACCGGATATAATCTGCCTCATTGAAGAAACGTTCCTGCTGTACCCTCGTCATATATAACACATCCAATTGATCAACCACTTCATCAATGGTACGAACCTGCTCAAATGGGATATTCTTCTGCTCGAACACCTCTTCCTTAATATACTCCGGAAGCTCTAATTCCTCTGGCGAGATCATAATATATCGTACATTCTCGTAACGTGAAAGTGCCTTGATCAGGGAATGAACCGTACGTCCAAACTTAAGGTCCCCACAAAAACCGATTGTTATATCACCAAGTCTTCCCTTTTCTCTACGAATCGTCAACAAATCTGCAAGTGTCTGTGTCGGATGATTATGTCCTCCATCCCCTGCATTGATGATCGGAATTCCGGACTTCATTGCTGCAAGATATGGTGCACCTTCTTTTGGATGACGCATCGCAATGATATCTGCATAGCACGAAACCACTCGAACAGTGTCTGCTACACTTTCTCCCTTACTTGCGGATGAAGATGCTGCGGAAGATACACTTAATACATCTCCGCCAAGTTCCATCATTGCCGCCTCAAAACTTAATCTTGTACGGGTACTCGGTTCAAAAAACAATGTTGCCAATTTCTTTCGTTTACAAACATCCTGGTATTTCTCTTTGTGTGCAATAATGTCGTCTGCTAAATCTAACAGCTCCTCTAATTCTTTCACACTCAAATCCATTGGATCAATTAAATGTCTCATTTTTTTCCTCCTGTGGTGTTTGTTCTATTGAACATGAAATGTCATGCTCTTTTAAATATGCTTCTGCCTCATCCCGAAATTCCTTCGCAATGCGCAGCGCATATTGTTTTCGATCTGCATACACACGCAATTCAACTGTACTGATCTCATCATTTACAATCCGGTATGCCCGTATCTTCTTCCATTCCAGATAGGTAATTCCAATAAATACCCCGATCGGTGCAATACCACTCCGCATACGGCTGTTCAAAAATATCAACAACACAAATGCAAGCAATGCCGGCAAAAAACGATAGCTATGAAAATATAACATACCTGCTACCAATACAAGCGCTACATTCACATAAAGAATCTCTAACGGTCCCGTCTGTCTTCCGTACCGGCTTTCAATCGTGATCTCCTTTTGCTTGTCAACAGTAGAAAATGCGATCATACATGCGGTTCCAAATCCAAGAAATAATATGATTGCGAGTGCATTTAATATAATGTCTAACTCCATATCACTACCTCATAATTGCAAAATAATATCCTGCCATGTATCACCCATGACAGGATATTCATTTATCAACTATTAATCAATGTGACCATAACGGCTTTTTCAGCATGCCGCCGGTTCTCTGCCTGATCCAATATAAAATCAAGATTCTCATCCACTACATCCTGACTGATCTCAAAACCAACATGCATTGGCATATCATGCATTACTTTCGCCTTGCTTCCTGCAAGGAACTCTTTGTTGATCTGATATGGCATCATTTTTGCTAATGTCTCTTCCTTCTGCTTCTGATAAGCCGGATTGTTAAAGAACTCCATATCAACCCATGTATCGGTATATAATACATCCATCTGTGCTACATACTTCTTTGCTTCTTCCATAGACATAGCTGGATCTAATTCCACATAATGACCGGTTTCCTTTGCTTTCTCATAGAAATCTGCATCTACCGCAGTCTCATTCACCAACGGAGTCAGACCATAAATGGTTCCCTCACCCATCTTAGCAAAGAACTCAACCAACGAATTAAACACATTATTCTTTGCTCCAATATACATTAGTTTCACATTCAATCCACCAAAATGCTCTTTCAAAGTTAAAGCATCTGCCAGAATCTGACATGGATGGTATGTAGAATCACAACCATTGATAAATGGAACGGTTGCATTTTTATTAAACAATTCTACCGTATCATTTTTAATGAGACGTGCCATGATAATATCTACATTACGACAAACATATTTGATCTCTGAAACTGTCTCTCCCAAAACAAAATTGGAATCTTTCCAAAGCTGGTTATAATATGTACCACCAAGTTCCGTGATTCCCGTTGTAAATGATAGAAATGTTCTTGTCGACGTTTTCTCAAATAACGTATATAATTTCTTTCCTTTTAAAGTGTCTGCATACTTCTCCGGCGACTTCTTCATATCATATGCCAGATCAAGAATCTCATTCAATTCCTCTTTTGAGAAATTGCTAAAATTCACCATGTTTTTCATCTTCCGAATCCCTCTTTCTACTTACTCTGTCACTCTAATTTATATCATCTTATTCATTATATCCAATTGATTAAGAAATGCAACAGATTTTTGTGTTTTTGTAGAAAGCCTCTAAAACACCCCTCTCTAGGAAATCGTTTCTGTTTTTGTC
Source organism: Lachnospiraceae bacterium (assembly GCA_050873485.1). GTDB lineage: Bacteria > Bacillota > Clostridia > Lachnospirales > Lachnospiraceae > CAG-590. The sequence goes on from JBNMIW010000028.1 coordinate 9,623, forward strand.
TCCACCTCTGTTACTGTTTCTTTCTCCCCTGAGGCATGGTTTTGCTGATTGCTTTTCCGTTTTAAACGTTTCTGTCGACGCTTGTCCACCGGACGCATATTTGCCGCTGCCGCTTCAAGCCTTGCCTGCTGGATCTCACGAAGTGTCTGATCCAATTTCCGATATCGTTCCTCCGCTCTTTGCTCCTGCTCCTTTGTCATTCCCTGAAACTGCGTAACTACCGCATTTGCCGCATGCTCTCCTGCTGTCTTACCGATCAATTCATTATTTTCCCGAATCGCATTGGACAGGATACGGTTCATGATCTGTTGAAACTGTTCCATTTTTTCTTCATTTGTCAACGCCCTTTGATGAACCGGAATCATCTCATTTTTCGCTGTCTCATTTTCCTGTTCTTTATCTGTTTCAGACATAGCCACTGCTGCAATCTGATTATCTTTTTTCACTTGTTTTTCCGTAATCTGTTTTCTTCTCATCTCCAGATAATTTCGGATTGCCTTCAACTGCAATCCTTTTTCTTTTAAGTCCCGGACTTTAGAAAGTACTTCAATATCTTTTTCCGTATAGTAACGATGTCCCATTTCATTGCGGTGAATATCCATTTTCAATTCTTCTTCCCAATATCGCAATACATGAGATTCCACACCAACTTTCGCCGCTGCTTCTTTGATCTGATAATACGTTTCTTTCATATCTTTCCAGCCTCCCTGATTAACCTGGCTTTTTTGCAGATCATATTTTAAAATGAAAACTGCATGTTTGATTGCAAACCAGACCTTCCGGTTGTCACAAGTTCGCAATTGCCTACCCATATTATAAGAAAAATAAGGGAGACGTCCTAGCCTCAATCGTACGCAAGATATACCAAAATCATCATCCGTTTGACAACTCTTGTATATCAAAAAATCACCTTTCTGCATCAAAAATATCTGTTGCAAAAAGGTGATTCTTATCTTATTCATGTCCGATTATCTTACACTGTCCAAGCTTATTCGCTTTATATATGGTTCCGTTATATGTAACCTTCTTATTCTTGACCATTTTACCATTGCTTCCAAAGTAATACGTCTTGCCTGTAATCCTAAATGCTTTTCCCTGTACCCGGATTCCGTTTTTATCTACATAATATCGATTTTTGCCTGACTTAATCCACTTTTTCTTCTGGACAATTCCTTTCTTATTACAGTAATAATACTTGCCCTTATACTTTTTCCAACCGGAAGATCGTTTTCCGTTTGACTTAAAGAAGTATGTATTCTTACCGATCTTAACCAGTTCATTCTTTGCTACTGCACCATCTGATTTTACATAAACCAATGTATTGCCTTTGTATAACCACTGACTTAATAAGATCAAGCCCTTTTCGTTCGCATAATAATCTTTACCGTTTACGGTAAACCACTTTTTCTTCACCATTTTACCATTGATATAATAATATTGATGAATACCGTCTTTTGCTTTGCGGAAACCGGTAGCTGAAGTTGTTTGTGATGTTGTTCCGGTTGATTTCTCTGTTGTTGATTGTTCTGTCGTCTGCTCTGTTGTAACTTGTTCTGTCGTGCTTGGAGTATTCGGCACTGTAATAACCGTCGCATTAGATGGTGCTGTACCCAATACCGTTGCATAATTATCCGCTCTCTCATAATTGGTAATTGTCTCCGTTGTCAGATCTAGCGTTCTACCCCATGAAATCTCACAATTCGGCTTGTAATTTGCTTCTCCCACTGTAACCACATTTCCATTTTTCGCAATGATAAATACAGAATGAGACCCACTGATTCTTACGATATCTCCAACTTTTATCTCCTGATACGCTTTCCCGGAATTTGTATGAAGTGTCCATGTTGTATCACCAAACACATCATAACCTAATTTGTTTGCAAATCCCATACACTGTGCTGCTGATAAGTGACCTTTACACGCAAAATGATTACAGGTACAACCGTTGGTCCCGTTTGTATGTCTCCCATCTTTGATTTTATGTAATGCAGTATCACACGGACTACTCGTATACCCATCCGAATTATCCCCCGACATTCCTACATGATTCCAATACTTGCCATTAGGGAATTTATTCTGTAACTCCGTCATTCTTGCATTAAAATCAATCGTTGCTGCCCGACCCGGAATGTTCAGAAACATCACCCCAAATAATATTCCTGCCGCAGCCAGAAATATCTTCCAAATCTGTAGTCTGCTATAGATTGTCTTCTTCTCCATACAATTCATCTTTCGTATACCCTCCATTTTTACTTCATGTAACTATAAAAACATATACCTATTAAAAATCAGCTTAATATTACTAGTATAACACTACTGTTACTGTCTTGTAAATTCATCCCAGTCAGAATCTCACATATTTATTAAATTATTGTGAAAAGTGCAAATTCTTTTTTGCTAATTTATTATATCATATATTTAAAACCAAAATTCCACACAATAATACTTGCATTTGAGCAATGACAATGTTATTATAAATTCAAAGCATATTTTTCATATTGGGTATGGCCTTGATGCTGCATACTTTTCTGTGTATTTTATTTTATTTCAATTATCTCGAAAATTCATGCTTTATTTCACATTATTTATTTTTATACGGCAGGAATTTTTTAGAGATTAACTTATTATAATAATCTTATGTTCCTGCTATAACAAAGGAGGAACATATATGACAGGAAACAGAGAATATAAGAGTGATGTGTTTAGTATGTTGTTAGAAGATCCGGAAAATGCATTGAGCCTTTATAATGCAATGAACGATTCAGATTATACTGATCCCGCCATGGTAGAGATATGTACATTAGACAAAGGCATTTCCTTGACAGTACACAACGATGCTTCCTTTGTATTAGACATGAATTTAAGCATATATGAACATCAGTCAACCATATGTCCCAATATGCCGGTTCGCAGTCTGATCTATTTTACAATTATATTACAGGATATGCTGAAAAATAAGAATCTGTACGGCAGGAAATTGATCAAAATTCCCACACCAAGATTTGCTGTTTTTTATAACGGAGAAGAAACACAACCGGAACAATATGAATTAAGATTATCAGATGCATTTGAACATCCAATCGAACAACCTGAAATTGAACTTGTATGTACTGTATATAATATTAACTATGGTAAAAACAGGAAATTATTAGAGAAGTGTCCATTTTTGAATGAATACATGATTTTTGTAGACTATGTCCGTGAGAATCATCGCATTAACGGATACGAATATCTGGAACATTCCATTGAAACCGCTATTGATCGCTGTATTAATGAAGATATATTGCGTGATTTCCTGATAGAACATCGTTCGGAGGTGGTAAAAGTGGTTAAGCTAGATTATACATTCGACAGACAATTGATGTTAGAACGAGAAGACAGCCGAGCAGAAGGCCGTGAAGAGGGGCGCGAAGAAGGACGCGAAGAGGGTCGAAAAGAAGGCCGTGACGAAGGACGCGAAGAAGGACGTGAAGAAGGACGTGAAGA
>JBNMIW010000029.1:0-13105 GCA_050873485.1 Lachnospiraceae bacterium
GATCAATACATAGCCTGGGAAAATCTTTTTCGATACGGATTTCTTCTTACCGTCTCTTAATTCAACTACTTCCTGTAATGGAACAAGAACCTCGAAGATCTGATCCTGAAGCTTTCTGTTCTCAATGGTCTTTTCAATATCGACTTTAACCTTATTCTCATATCCGGAATAAGTGTGTGCCACATACCATTTCGCTTCGTTACTCTTCTCTACTTCTGCCATGTGTTCACCACCTAACCAATAATAAATGAAAGACCAATCTGGAACAACCAGTCGATTGCCGCAATGATACAACCGATTATGATCGCTGCAACAATAACTGCTACTGACTGCTTACCTAAAAGCTTCTTATCAGGCCAAATAATCTTACGGAATTCACCTTTCAGCTCGGTGAAAAAGCTTCTTTTTAAAGACGCTGATTCATTTTCATTTGCCATCTGAAATCACCTCCGTAATCCTAATTATTTGGTCTCTTTGTGTAAGGTATGAGCCTTACAGAATGGACAATACTTCTTAGTTTCCATACGCTCTGTGTGGACTCTCTTGTCCTTTGTCAGATTGTAATTACGCTGTTTACACTCTGTACATGCCAATGTGATCTTAACTCGCACAACTTCCACCTCCATCTTAAATTGTAAATGCTTCCTTTTGTCTGCAAACCCAAGCGTTAATTGAAGTTTTTGCACACAAAAAAAAAGCTCCGACATGCGTCGACCGTATTAGAATATCAGATGATATGGCAAAAGTCAAGAAAAACCTTGATTTTTCTTGACTTTTTTCATTTATTCTTTCTTTACGACAATATTTCCTTCCACAACCTCTAACCGGACTTTCTTTCCTTCGATTCCTGCCTGCTCCATCATCTTTTCCGGTAGCTGCACACGTCCGAATTTATCCAGGATACTGAATTCTTCATGCGTTTTTTCTGACAGGTCCAGTTCTCCAAAACTCAATTTACGCAGACTGCTTTCATACTCATCCTTCATGATCTGCTCCGAACTGATCTTGCCATCCTGAATCCGCACCACCCGCTGAACCATTTTTGCAATTTTATTATCATGCGTTACGATCACAACGGTCAAGCCCATTTCTTCATTTAATTTACGAAACAGTTCAAATATCTGATTTGCTGTTTTCACGTCAACCGCCCCGGTCGGTTCATCCGCTAACAGGATCTTTGGATCATTTGCCAGTGCAATCGCAATTGCCACTCTCTGCTGCTCGCCGCCTGACAATTGCCGCAGTGTACTGTTTTTTCTGTCTGCCATCCCGACCAATTCCAGAAGTTCCTCCGCCCGCTCCCGTTTCTGCGCCTTATTGCCTTTTCGAAACAACATCGGAGTCACCACGTTATCTAATGCATTCAGATACGGGAACAGATTTCTCGAATTATTCTGCCAGACAAAACCAACGACATCCCGCTTGTACTTCACCAGTTCTTCTTCCGTCAACAAGCTCATATTTTTCCCATCCACCAATAACGTTCCGGCAGACGGTCTTTCCAGTCCTCCAACCATATTTAAAAAGGTTGATTTACCGCTTCCGCTTTTTCCGATAACCGCCATCATTTCTCCCTGCTTGATTGCAAGCTCTAATCCGGATAATGCCATAACCTCAATCTCTTTTGTCTTATATATCTTTACCAGTCCATCACAGAAAATAATATCCTTCTTTTCTTCCATGACCATTACCTCCCGATCATTCCATCCTCCATCTCGTAGACAACATCTCCTAATTCCATCAAGTTAGTATCGTGTGTCGTCATAACAATGGTAATTCCTTCTTTTTCGATCAGCTCCTTAAATAAATGCATTACTGCCAGTCCGGTATTCGTGTCCAGTGCTCCCGTCGGTTCATCCGCAAAGATCACTTTCGGTCTGTGCGCAATCGCCCTGGCAATCGCCACCCTCTGTTGTTCTCCACCCGACATTTCACCCGGCATATGCTTCATCCGGTTCTTTAAACCAACCAGTTCCAGACACTCCCGAACCCGGGCATCTCTATCGTCATTGATTCCTGCCAGCCGCAGACCAAAGTCTACATTCTCATAGGCGTTCATAACCGGAATCAGTGCGACCGCCTGAAATATGAATCCCATATCTTTCCGCCGCAGCAGTTCTCTTTCGTCTTCCGGTGCCTGTCCAATCTCATTTCCCTGCAAGTACACGGTTCCGGCGGTCTGACGGTCTAACGCACTCAATATATTCAACAACGTTGTCTTGCCCGAACCGGACCGACCTTTTAAGATAGTCAGCCGCCCGGCCGGCACGATCATATCAATTCCATGAAGTACCTCAATCTCCTTGCCATTTCCAAGCGGAAATGAACGGGTTACTCCATTTGCCTCAATCATAACCTCTGCATACTCCATACGCTCTTTTCCTTTCTGCTATCACAGCTATTCTGTCCTTCACGCATACATTACCGACAATGATACGCCATCAATCCTCGCCCATCTTGATTGCCTGTGCGATCTTCATACGGGACAACATTCTTGCCAGTATATAAATGCCTCCACCAAGCATACAAAGCACGATCACACCTATCCGGATCATGTCTCCTGCGGATGTGTACAATTGGTACGGAAGAACATGATGTTCCGGTGCATAAGCGATCGTGATCAAAGCGATAAAAAGCTTCGACGTCAGTATTCCACTGATCACACCGCACAGAATTGCCAACAATGAACAAAAAACCTGTTCGTTGACCAACATGCGCACAATCTCTTTCATCGACATACCCATCGCCCGATATATTCCAAACAACAGCTCCCGCTGCCGGATCGATGTGATCCAGTAAATGAGAAATCCGATCAGACACAAAATTGTGACAACTAAAAAACTCAATGTCAACATGCCATTTGTGATCTGGATCATTGCCGCCTGTTTTGCCAGTGCCATATCCTGCTTCATATCCTGTGTGCTCTCAATCGTAACTCCGCTCTTTTCAATTGTATCCATTACCTTTTCGTTATCCCCGCCGGTTTTCATCCAGATTTCAGCGGGCTGTGCTCCACAGCTACTCTCCACATAGCCATAATTTGCAACAACCAGATAGGTACTCTCCTGCTTTTTCTTTCCATCTTCATCCGTAATGGTTGTATATCCGGTAAATCCCGGCCAGGCATCTACAAACCCGCATATTGTTCCGGTCAGCGCCCCCATTGTATCCTGATATGCCTTGTTATCGGCTATCGGATTAAATGTGATCGTGTCTCCTACTTTCAAGCCAAACTCATCCCGTGCATTTGAGGACACGAGAACATTGTCTGCCTTTTTTGCGAGATCATTTAAATAGTAATACCAATGTTTATCTAACAATCCATCCCGCATCCATGCAGTCTCACCAAATTCCTGCGTCTGAATTGCCATCATCTCACCATTCTCCGAAAGATCTTTTGCCCCTTTGATGCTCACATTTCGTCTTAGTACACGCGTTGCTGACTGCGTATCCTTTTTTACTTCAGAATACAGATCCGTTGAAGGTTCTACATAGAATAGATCTGTAACCTGTTCGCCATAGAATTTGTACTGGTGTGCAATCGTTTTCCATTTTTCCTTTACAACCAGATCGGCTCCGATATTGTAGCAGATCCGCTCTTCCTCATTCTGATTGATCGTCCTTGCAATATTGGAATAGAATATTCCCATTGCCAGCGACACGACTAAAAACAGGGATATAAATGTCTGTCTTCCCCTCGTCCGCATGATCTGTAAAAATGAGGCATACACTGCCGGAGACCATCTTTTCGCTCCGATCCGATAGACCAATCCGGTGCCTGCGCGAAACAGACGCAGCAACACCATCCCCGCTCCTGCCATGAACAGAACCGCACTCAGGAACAGGATCGGATCTAAGCCTTCACCATTTAATATACGCTGTGCAATATCTTCCTTTTGCCCGTTAAAATTATGATACGCATATGCGGATACCAGAAGCATTGCAACATCTATGTAATACCGTTCAAAAAAGCTTTTCTCCGAATTCTTTCTGTGGGATTTCTTCGCAACAATATCCACCCTCGCGGTTTTTAAAAGTGGCAGCGTCATAAATGCTACCGCAAGCAGTGCCGCACCAACCGCAAACAGGATAGACCTGCCTGTTATGGCTACCATCAGATGTTTCCGATCCACAAATTCCAAAAAGGCACTCGCCTGTCCCATCAGACGGCATACCGCATATCCGATCGGAATCCCTAAAACCATACCTATTCCGGCAAGCAAAGACGCCTGACAAAAATAGATCCATACGATCTGCCGAAGGGACACACCCCGGCTTTTCAATGTTGCGACTTCATTTCCTTCCAGTTCCAGTATCTGAGACGATATCATATAAATGAACACTAAAATTAACACCAGAATCGGAAGTTCCAATACCCACAAGATTGCATGAATCTTCTTTGCATGCTGTTCATATTCTTTCACGATATCTGCAAACTCTGTCGTCACCGTTACCTTCGAATCTGCAAATCCTGCCTTTTCATATCGTTTCAGGGCAGCACTGAACTGCGGAATCTGCTTTGCTTTCAATTTTGTATAATCATACAGATAATACGCATTACAACGTATCGTAACTTTTCCGTCATTTTGAGCAAGGATCTCTTTCCATGTATCTTCTGTCACAAATACATTCTCCGTATATTCAAGAGGTGCCTTTACCCAATACCGGTCATCCGAGGTCTTTTCCTCAAATACGCCTTCAATGGTCAGTTCGATCGGCTGCTCATTTTTGTCTTTATAATCCTCAAATGCAATTTGCTGTCCCACATATAAATGATTGGTATCCAGCATGGCAGTCGATACATAACACCCATATTGCCCCTTGCCGGTCTGTTCTGAGGATACTACCTTGATATGATCTTCCATGCCGGTCATATAACTGATCCGGATCTTCCTTCCGCCCTTTCGTTTTCCGACATTTACACGGGATATAATGTCAGATTCTTTCAAGGTGTACAGCGTAACTTTATCGATCGGTTCCATCTTCAGATCGTCATGCAGAGCTTCGTCCCAGCCGGTGCATTTTTCCTGAAACTTTTCATAAGCTTTATCCGACTTCTTATATCCTACGCCCCGGAACAAAGACACTACAAGCGGATACTTTCCATTTTCCTGCACATATTCTTTCATCTGATTCTGTAACGCCTGATTTTCTGACATATTCTGATACATCGGCAGACATGACGCCACTGCGATCAGTAATACAATTCCCGTCAACAGACAGATATTTAACCATTTTTTATAAAGAAGCTTCTGCTTAATAAATGTAAACATTATCTACTCCACTCCTTTCAAAATGACATCACCCTCAGACAAACCACGAATAACCCAGCATTCCCGGTCTGTATTTCTTAACGTGACAACATACTGCTTGTATGGTTTTTCATCTTTTAATACCCACACATACTCCCCGACATTTTCTTCCATCTGAATGTCCTCGCCCGGAAGTACAATAACATTCGAAATCTCATTTGATATCACTTTGGCCTTTCCACTGGTCAACTCTGCCGTTTTGTCCTTTAATTCAATATATGCCATCGTCTGCTGTTTGATCGGATCCATCATATAATAGGTAACATTATCATCTTCTCCTACAAAATTCACTTCCTGATTTCCGGCAGGATATGCCCCGACAACCTTCCCTTCATATGTATCGCCGTCCTCCGTTTCTACACTGACCGGATCGCCATAATGAAATATATTCTTCATATTATCCGCCTGATAATATGGCAGTGTCTGATCGGTCAATGTTCCCAATGGATGATCTGCGCGTAATATGGTATGTCCGGAATCGGAAGCAAACTCCGACTCATAATTTCCGGAACACGGAGCCACAATGGATATGGTTCCGGTCTTCTTTTTCTGTCTTTCTAATTCAGCAGACAACGCTTTCTTTTGCAAAACATATTCTTCCTCATTATGCTCCAATTCCAATTTTGCGATCGCAAGTGCAACCGCCTGCTCATCTCCCTGTTTCTTTAACTGCTTAACCGCTTCTTCTCCCGTCTTCTTCTGTTCTTTATACTGACGTTCTAATGAATCGATCTGACTGCTTATTTCTTCCACATCTGCCTGACCGGTATCTACCTGAACCGTCGCTAACACATCCCCTTTTTCCACCTGATGCTTGTCCGTTGCATACATGAGCTTTGCCTCATCTACCCCGGTAGATATCTCCAATTCTCTGGGATATCCCAATTTGAAAACCGACGTCTGTTTCCAGAGAGAAATACTTCCCGTTTTCACAGTCTCCGTCTCTGTGTAATGGATCTTCTCTCCTATCGGATAGAAAATGTCATCCCCTTCCTCAATACCACTTAATATTTCAACATCCGTACCGTTTGTTACACCGGTCTCTACAAAACATTTTTCCTTTTTTCCATTTACGACTTTATACACATATTGTTTTTCATCACTCGTATACAAACAGGTCTTGGAAATGGTGACTGCATTTTCGGACTCCCCAACCACAATATGTACATCTAAGTAATCCCCTAATACCATCTCGTCATTTTCTACGGAAAATCTCGGTCTTAACACCATACTGTTTCTTGCAGCAAGACGCTGCTCCGACTCGGAATAAGGAAGCTCCTTCAATTCGACTTCCTTTCCAAGATATGTCGTATATACACGGGTCATCGCTTTTTGGGTTGGTTCCGGAAGATCTTCCTGTAATTCCACATACAGTTCTTTCGTGTCCGCGATCATGATAATATTTTCCATCGCCAATGCATCTTCCTTAAATGCTATATAAGCAACATATCCGTCCACCTCCGCCGTCAATGTGTTTTCTGCTATTTTTTCCTTCAGTGCGGCAATATCTTTGTTATATTTACTGATATGAATATCCGACAGATTCTTCTTATACTCCAAATCCGTCTCGAGACGTTTTATATCCGCTCCGATCGCCTTTGAACTCTCCTGTACGGTATCTTCATCCGCTTCCTGTTCTTCCTGTGCCTCTGTCGTTTTCTCCTCCCGAACCTGCTCCGTACTCTGTTCTCCGTCTGCCGCCTGTGTGGTTTCCGTTTCTGTCTCCTGCTGTTTCATTTCTGCTTCTTTTTTCTTTTCCGCCTTTTTCTGCTGTGCCTCTTTTTTCTGTCGTTGTTCTTCCTGCTCTGCCTTTTTCTGCTCCTGCTTTTTTTGTTTGATCTCTAATTCCATATGTTTCTTTTCATAAGAAATCTGTTCTTTTTCCTGCTGTAACTGGTTATTCAGATCCTCCAACTGCACCTCATATTCCGAGCAGTCTGCACTTGCTAACACCTGTCCCTTTGAAACATGCTCCCCATACGTTACCTGATATTCTACCTTTTGTTTGTCTTCGGTATAGTGGCAGCCTACATAATGACTGGTAACATCTCCTACTACCACCTTTTCTTCTGTTATACTCTTCTTCTGTGCTTTGATACTCTGCACACTTTCACTAACCGGTTTTTTCAATTTGGGAATCCCACTGTTCTTTCCGCACCCGGTCATACTTAAGAATAATACGAAGGTCATACCAATACCGATGATTTGTTTCTTATTCATCTATAACCTCATCTCCTTCCCCTAATCCTTCCTCTATAATGTAATTATCACTGACCGGACCGGACACTTTCACTTCCTTCGCCCTCGGGAATCCATCTTCTCCCACCACCATAACATATGCCGTTCCACCAACAATGGAGATTGCATCTTCGGGAAGATAACACACATTATTTCTTCTGTCGCCGACAATATTTACAATTGCTTTCTTCTGACTCGTATATTGTTTATCCGTGGAAAATGTAATCTCCGTTTTTCCCTCCTCGTTCATATCGATTGATTCTACTTTCACCGGAATCTGTGTCTCATCCACTTCCGCCTGATAGGTATTGCCGACTTCGATCGCACTATTGGCTTCCTCCAACGTTCCTTTGAACACACCATCCAATGATGCCAGCGTAATATACCGGTCAGAAGACGAAAACTCCCCGATCAGATATGCATCGGCAAGATAGATCACCTGCCCGTTCATATCTGCATGAATCTGATAATCAGAGATCTTTTCCTGTACTTCCGAAATCCGCGTATTCATTACCTTCACCTGTGCTTCACTATCCTTTACCGCGTTCTGCATAGCTTCCTTTTCCGCATCCTCTGCCTGCTGCAATAATTTCTTATTATAAGAAAGTGTTGCATTCACTTCTTTTAGCTGCGACTGATACTCTGCCAACTGCTTTTTCAATTCATCACAAGGTGCCTCCGCTAACAGATCTCCCTTTTTCACAATATCCCCTGCCATAACATAATTGTGAATCTCAGATCCCCATTTCATCGGATCTCCTGCATATTGCAGGTAATAATCTTTCTGGGCCGTATACTCATAAAATGCGGTAACTTTTACAGACTCATCCAGATCTCCCCTCTTCACCTTGATCACATTGTGTTCAACCGGCTCATAATGTTCAATATGTATCGTATCATCAATTTCCGCTTCCTCCGGAAACAACCCGCACCCGCATAGACTGATCGACAGTCCTGCAAATACAACGAACCCCGCCAGACAAATTCTCTTCATTTTCTTCCTCCTTCAATATTCCATTGCTGAAATTGCATGGCAATTCGCAATCCGTAACATCCGTTCATGGTAAAATGCATTTGACATCCTCATAAAGAAAATTATATCAAAAAAAGCTTCAAAAAAACGGTTCTGAAAATGAAGAAATTCTTACAATTATTTTCGTAGTACCATCCCTTCTGATGCCATAGCAATAAATCCTTGTAAATCCGCCACCTCTATACTATAATGAAATGAGATATGCCCGGGTAATCCATTACCCGTATTATTATAGAAGGAAGAGGGATTTCATATGTATCATATTGATTTTAGTAAACCCAACCATGTACACTTTATCGGAATCGGCGGTATCAGCATGAGCGGATTAGCCGAGATTTTATTAAAAGAGAATTTCAAGATCAGTGGTTCGGATGCCAAGAGTTCGGATATTATTGACAACTTGGTTTCCATGGGTGCCATTGTCAACATCGGACAATCCGCTGATAATATTACCGATGATATAGATCTAGTCGTATACACCGCAGCCGTCCATGCAGACAATCCGGAATATGCTGCCTGTGTAGCCAAGAACATTCCGATGCTTACCAGAGCACAGTTACTCGGTCAGATCATGAACAATTATAAGTATTCCGTAGCCGTATCCGGTACACACGGCAAGACCACGACCACTTCTATGTTAAGCCAGATCTTCATGGAAGCAGACGTAGATCCAACCATTTCCGTAGGTGGTATCTTAGATTCCATCGGTGGCAATGTAAGAGTCGGTCATTCCGATTACTTTGTTACAGAAGCATGTGAATACACCAATAGTTTCCATGCATTTTATCCATACATCAGCATTATTCTGAATGTAGATGCCGATCATTTGGATTTCTTCAGTGGTATTGATGAGATCATTGAGAGTTTCCATACATTTGCGACAAACCTTCCGGATAACGGAACATTGGTAGTCAACGGAGATATGGATTGTCTCCCTCGTGTCACAAGAGATCTTACCTGCAATATCCTTACCTTTGGCATGAAAGATACAAACTGTTATTCTGCAACCGATATCGAAGCCGATGAGAAGGGACATATGAATTATACATTAGTCGTAGATGGCACATCCTGTGAACGGGTACACTTGAACATCGGTGGCACCCATAACGTTACCAATTCCTTAGCAGCAATCGCTGTTGCCGATCTGCTTGGTATTGACCGTGAGCATATTCTCGCCGGACTTGCCTGCTTTGGTGGAGCACATCGCCGTTTTGAATTAAAGGGAACATTAGGGAATGTCACGGTTATTGATGATTACGCACATCACCCTACCGAGATCAAGGCTACCCTTACTACCGCTACCCACACTCCACACAATGAGTTATGGGTTGTGTTCCAGCCTCACACTTATACCCGTACCAAAGCTCTGTTTGAAGAATTTGCAGATGCATTAAAGGGCTTTGACCATGTAATCGTTGTTGATATCTACGCTGCCCGCGAGAAAGACACCGGCTTAGTCCATGCCAAGGATCTGGCAGCCCGTATCAAAGAACTTGGTACCGATGCAAGATATTTCAGCTCCTTTGAAGCAGTCGAAAATTATTTATTAATAAATTGCAAAAAAAATGATTTGTTGATAACTATGGGAGCCGGAGATGTCTATTTAATTGGCGAGGAGTTACTCGGAAAATAGTTATGCACAATATCCACAACCTATTCCACAACCGGGAAAGGAAATAGGTTGTGGATATTTCTGTTTACATAAGATTATTTTTTAGTGACCGGTTTCCCTTGTAATTGCCTTGCATAAATACAACTGTATTATTCCATACTAATTGTAATTTACATTATGTATACCAGTTGTCCACATAATCCACATTTTCCACATTTTGCGACTAAACACCCGAGGAAACAAGCGTTCTATTTCCTTTTTGAAAGCACTATGCTATAATCCATTTGCTTAAGAAAAAAGGAGGGAAAATCAGTGGACACCATCACTATTTCAACTAAAAACAAAGAGACATATTCTGCTGTTTCAAACTTCTTTATTGACTACTATATGACTGAGGCAAATGGTGAGTTTGTAAAGATTTATCTCTATCTGGTGAGACTTCTTAACAGCGGAAATGCTGTGACAGTAGCAGGTATCGCCGATCATTTCAATTTAACAGAAAAGGATATTTGCCGCGCAGTCAAATATTGGATCAAACAAGGCGTATTACAATTAGAATATACAAAGGATAAAGTTCTGACCGGAATTACGTTGTTACCGTTATCTGCCAGAACAGAAGATCATGAAGATGACAGCTTATCTTCTATCTTAGACCATGCTTCCGCAAAGGATGCCCCTGTGGCTAATACTGCCGCTCTTCAAGAGACTGCAACCGCAGAAACAGACAATGCGGATGCTGACGCAGCCGAGATTCGTCAGAGTGCTTCCATTCCAAAAAAGGTAAGTTATAAACCTGCTTTTGTTGCCTCGAAAAAGGAAGACGAAGATTTCGGCAATCTGTTATATCAGACAGAAACTTACTTTGGAAAGCCATTGACACAATCGGATATCCATAGTTTACTATACATATATGAAGAATTAGCATTTAGTCCGGAGTTGTTGGAATATCTGGTAGAATATTGTGTATCGATCGGCAAGAAGAGTTGTCGTTACATAGAAGCAGTTGCAATTGAATGGTATAAGAATGGCATTACTTCTGTGGAGGATGCAAAGGTCGCATCGAAAAATTACAACTCCATATACGTTGCAGTATTGAAACAGTTGGGAATTCCCCGCAGAGTTCCTACTCCGACAGAGACTGCATTTATTGACACCTGGTATAATACCTATTCTTTCAATAAGAATATTATTATGGAAGCCTGCAAGCGTGCGATCACAGCAAAACCGCATTCTGCTAACTTTAACTATGTGAATGGCATATTAGAGAGCTGGCACAAACAAAATGTCCACAAACTCTCCGATATTGAAGAATTGGATCGCAAATGGGAAGCAGACAGAAAGAAAAAAACCACTGCCGGCAAGTCTTCCACCAATCAATTTAACAACGATCAAAGTTCTACTGATGAATCGGTAGTAAATGAATTTGAACATTTATTCTTACAGGAGACAAATCAATAATGGCATTTAGTGATTCCCAGTATGATGAACTGATGAACATCTACTACAAAAATCAAATTGAAAATCGTGCCCTGGAAAATGATCGTAAGAAAGAAATATACGACAAGATCCCAAGAATCCGGGAAATTGACAATCTCATTGCCAGTTCCTCGATCAACGCAGTACGTTCCCGATTAAAGCAGGGAACCAATGCAATGGAGGATGTACAGCAGCAGAACAGTAATCTGATCGCAGAGAAACAACAATTACTGAAAACGAACGGCTATCCGACGGATTATCTTCAGCCGATCTATACCTGTCCGTTATGTAAAGATACCGGACGAGTTGGCAATGAATATTGCAGTTGTTTCAAACAGGCAGCTATTTCTCTTCTCTATCGGCAATCCACATTGGATCGCATTTTACAGACAGAGAATTTTGAACACTTTGATCTCAGTTACTACGCAAGAGAAAATGATGGGAAACACCCTTTTACACCATATGAGAACATGAACAATATTCTCAACAAGACCAAATCTTTTATTGAAACATTTGACAAAGAGGGTGGTAATCTCTTATTCTATGGAGAGACCGGTCTTGGTAAGACCTATCTTTCAAATTGTATTGCCAAATCTTTATTAGATACCCAGCACACCGTGCTCTATCAAACCGCAATCCACCTGTTTGAAGATGTATGCGGTGATGTGATCATGAAAAAGAATCAAAATGCAGACAGTCAGGAAACTTATCGATATCTGTATTCCTGCGACCTGCTGATCATTGATGACCTTGGTACAGAATTTACAAATTCCTTTGTATCTTCTGAACTTTATGATATATTAAATACGAGAATGCGTGAGGGAAAATCAACTGTAATCTCCACGAATCTCAATTTGCAGGAATTAACGGAACGCTATTCTGACCGGATAACAACGCGTATTTTTGCAGAATACAAGGTCTTTCACTTCTATGGCAGCAACATCCGCTTAGCCAAACGAAGAAAAGCAATACAACAATAATGCAATCATTTTAACGGAGGAAAACAAAACCATGCCAAATGACAGTAATTTATTATCAACCATACCTGTAGGACAGTTAGGAATCATTGCCCTCAATAGCTGTACTTCTTTAGGTGAACGAGTAGACTCCTACCTTTCAAAATGGCGGGCAGCCAGAAACAACGTTGAGAAATCGACAATCGCATTTAACGGATATGAAAAGGATTCTTACCTTGTAAAATCCGTTTGTCCACGTTTTGGTTCCGGCGAAGCCAAAGGAGAACTCTTAGAATCTGTTCGAGGCAAAGACCTGTATCTTCTTGTAGATGTAACCAATTACAATATCACCTACAATCTTTATGGTCATGAATGCCCGATGTCCCCAGACGATCATTATGCAGATCTGAAGCGTATCATCGCAGCCTGCGGTGGTAAGGCCCGTAAAATTACCGTCATTATGCCATTTTTATATGAA
>JBNMIW010000030.1:0-12542 GCA_050873485.1 Lachnospiraceae bacterium
GCATACAAGAAAATTAACACCGATCATCCTCCTGCTGACATCTGCTGCCTGCAGACTGATGTATGTAATCGATCCAAAGATGGAATATTCGCCGGTACAGATCGTAATCTGCTCCGCCGGAAGTGCCCCGGATAAGATCCTTACTGCAAGATCCGTAAGCCGATTGGTCAAAGCAGAGATGTTCCATACAAACATAACACCCGCTGTCAAAATCCCCATAAAAGAAAGGATCATTCCCGGCGTCTTTTTGATCTGCAGCCTCCTGTAAGTCCTTGCATAATAAATCTGCTTTTTATTTTCCTTTTTTTTCTCCACATTTTCACCTCAGTCCTCGTTTACATCACGTATCATTCTATCCACAAGCACTGTCGAAAAAGAGAAGAAAACAACAATAAGGGCATACAAAAAAGTGTGCCCTGCCGCACACTTTTTTGCTATAAATATTCTCTTAATCCGCTGCACAGATCATTTTCCAGATTAATCAGCTTCTTCGTGATTGCCTTCGCCTTATCATCCGCAGCCTCATACTGATTTAAGTAGCGGCTGAGCGATTTGATTCCCATATCGCATCCATCCGTCATAAGCTCCGCAATCGTTGCATCCGAATCATCCATCGCAAGCTTCACATTCGTCTTGATCCAGGACATTCCCTGCGCCATCACATTCGGTTCCTTGCCCTCATCGTGATATTCCTGCAGCAGCTTGTCAATCTCATCCTGTAAGGCATCATGCTTGTCCTTGCATTTGGTAAGCATCTCTTTTAACTTCGCATCTCTCACGTTATCTAACACATCACTGATCGAAGTTACCCCCATCTTGATGCCCGCATCACACTCTCTTAGTAATTTAATCGTATCCGGTTCAACCATAGTCCAGCACCTCCTGATGCTACTAGTATGACCAGATACCCAAAATATTATTCCCTTGCGCCGCTACTTAATTGTTAATGCGAGTTCAATCGTGTCCTCATCAACCCCACTACTAAGCAGTTGTTCCTTTGACTCTCCTTTTCGAAGTCGCATAACAGCATCAACATTTTGCTTTTCCCGCAAACTGTATAGATCCTCTGTTTCTTTTAAAAATGCCTTAATATCATCTCTATCTGCATTTAGTGATAAAACTTTTAAGCTCTTGTGTTCTCCACTTCTCAACTGCTTTATCACAACAATCTGCACTGGAAATGGGAAATCATAAACATAATAAATTCCAGGATATTTTTCTTCTATTGTATGCCCTTCCATTTCTATTGTCAAAAGCATTTTTCGTGGATATGCTTCATAAAAAATCGATATTGTAAGTTCATTCGTTGGAATCTGATTAACGTTCGTTCCGTAGCCTTTAAACAAACATGCGTATCCCAGAGTTTTGTAAAAATCATCAATTGACAGATTGTCTGTAGGACTTTTGTATTCAATTACATTGTACCTGCGCATGATGTGCCCAATTTCATTCTTTAATTTTGCCTTCTTCTCCCCATTGTTAATAATCAACAGATCGATTCGAATCGGCTCTTTGCTTAAATTATACTCCCTCATGAGTTCCAAATGTTCAATATCTTCCTGTAGTTCCAATTCAGTTGCTGCATAGAATGCAGGGTGCCACTGAATCTTTTCTGGTGTTTCACCCAATACGCTTCCTCCTTGCCGAATGCAGATAGACTTCCCCATTGTCCTAACATTCTTACTATTCATTTGTGTTATGTGATTTTAAAAAGCATGATTCTACGACATTTGAATTAACTTGCTCTCCGCGTCAGTTCTCCACGGATTGTGATAAATATGTATTAGATTGTTATGCTTTGCACTCAGTCTATCATGAGCACATGACTTTGGCAAGACCTATTTTTCTTTATCAACCATTTTGACATATTTGTAAAAATTCCACTGGAAAAAGTGTTGTTGATCTGTTGGATGCACGCATCAAAGAGAATCGCTATCCGAAGAACCGGCACGGAAGTCTGTTGCAGATTGAGGATAAGAAAATGCTCTCCAAACTCAACAAACTATACTGCGAGAAAATGTACCCGGAAGATCCGAAGACATCCAACAACCAATTGCTGCGCTGCGGTATTGCACTTGCCTGCATCGCCTTGCTCGTGATCGTGATTTGTGCTTCTGCTTCTCTCAAGAATAATAACGCCTCCGGCGCTTCAAATACAGAAAGCATTTCAACCTATGTCACCGAAAGTGACACTTAACCAATAAAATCATGAACAGGAGGGATATCGTATGATCCAATCAATTTCAGCAAACTCAATAAACCTAAATGAGAAAACACAGTTTTCATCTGCAAAGCTTTCTTGCAAACAAGTGTGACAACATCCGATGATACCATAACCGATAGCAATTCGACGGATGAATAGATATTGTACAAAGAACAAAGGAGCTACATTATGTAACTCCTTTGTTCTTAACTATATAGTTGATACCAATTTAATCAGCTTCAACCTGCGTCTCAGTATTCGAATCACTGCCATTTGAATCAGTTTTTTTAACATCCACCCAAATGATTTTACTTATGCTTTGATTGTTTACTGTAAGGCTTATCTCAACACACCAGGCTGCTCTTCCCTCTCCATTTTCCAATGAAAAAACAAGCTCCTCAGATGTGATATTTTTTGCGTCTTGGTAACTTGCCTGTCCGCTCCAATACTTATAGCTAATATTCGCAACATTTTCTTCTGATACTTTTATAAAATCTTTAAGTGCAAATGGACCTTCGCCAACGATGATATATTCGTCATATGAGCCCTCGCCTTCAATTTTACAAGTTGACTTGGTAACTTTATCAGAAGCTGTTTGAATATCAATATTTAAGGCTTTTGTCTCAATTACAATTGTATGATTTTCTTTACGATCTACAACTACATATCCCTGCTCAACAGCTTGCTGAATATAGTTCTTTCCAGCTTCCGTTGTAATATCATGTACAGAATTATCTAATGTAATCTTTGTAATAACATATCCAGCTTCTGATCTAAAATAAAGTCCTATCGTACTCTCGTTATCATATGGAAGATATCCTGTGTTATTTTTACTTGACAACGTGCCATCTTCATCATATGTAAGATTATTACCATTTTCATCTTTTAAAGCACCAGTATAATACTTCACATGCTCTCCACTCTGCGTAATCAGGATCATTTTGACTGCATATACCGGATAGTAAGATGCATCTCCTGTAACTGTAATTTCATCACCAATCTTAAACTCCGGCTTTGATGCATTCCGAACAGATGCCCATCCAAGGGAAGTATACCCCTCCCTTTCAACACATGTTGGAGCAATAATTTTCGCCTCATACTCATACGAGCCCTCAGCACCAGCAAAAGAAATACAATACTGCTTTTTCTCATATACTGCATAGAGTTTTGTATCCTCGTTAATTACAGTATCATCAGTAACAATCTCTTGATTTGTAGCAGACTTTGACCATCCAACAAATTCATATCCCGTTTTGGAAGGAATATCAAAGGCTGCATCATTTAATGTTTTCCCAGATTCAATATATGTAACTGCAAATTCTAAACTATCATTGTAAAAAGTTACTTTTACTGCATCATTTGGTTTAGCAACCACCTTTAACGTCTTTGCAACACTCGTCACACCCTTACAACTTACTGTTATATCAGTTTCCCCTTCGCTTATTGCAATAACTTTGCCCGAATTATCAATTGTAGCCACATTGGTATTACTTGACTTCCATGTTAAGCCATCCAACTTTGCTGCAGAAGGCACTGCTTCTGCAATGTAATGACCTGACTCATCAACATATAACTCATCATACCAGTCTGTAATTTTAATACCTGTTAACGTAGCTTCTGTTACTGTAATATTCCAACTGTACTTGTAACCCATTTGATCCGTTGTTACTGTAACAGTTGTTGTTCCAGGCTTTTTGCCATATACAACACCATTATAAACGGATGCAACTGAAGAATCTGTAATCGACCATCGAACAATCTTATTGGTTGCATTTGCTGGCGTAAAAATTGGAATCAGCGTAATCTCAGAACCTACTTCAACTGTTTTATCAGGTCCGTCTCCGGATACCCCATCTAATCCAATTTCATTTTCTGATCCACCCCATGAGATGTTTCCAGGATTGGTATCTGTCGCTACAGAATTTGAATTATCATCCTTCTTACCATCGTCAGTCTTTGTCTCCGTCTTACCAGCATCAACCGTTGTCTCTTTTCCGGTAGAATCCTTAACAGATACCTTATCGGTTGTGTTGTTTGCAACATCGACCTTAACATTCTCAGCCGTTGTGACCTTTGATCCTTCTGCACCCTTGGACAAATCAACCTTTGTATCCGCATTTAATGTTGTATCAATAGCTGTCTCAGCCTTGATCGTTGTATCCTTTGCATTAACAGTCACCTTGACAGCCTCTGTTGTAGAACCTGCTACAGCAACGTCTGCCTTTGCATCGATCTGGACATTCTCTACCTTACCGGATGCATTAATATTCAGTTTTGTGTCTGCTGCTTTCTCACTGACTTTTACATCGGAAACGGTTCCCTTTGCATTTAAGTCAACGGATGCGCCTTTGGCAGCGACATTGACAGAATCAACCTTTGCAGTCTTATTAACTGTGAGGACTACGTTTGCGGTTTTTGCAACCGTAACGGATGCCACATCACCTTTGGCTACAACCTTGATATCTGCGTCCTTTTTTGCGACCTGGATATCAGCACCCTTGGATGCCTTTGATACAGTCAGTGATAATTTACTGTCTGTAATCTTGATATCGTTGTTCTTTCCGCTCTCGACGAAAGCCTTTGCATCTTTGATCTCAATAGACTTTACACTCGCCTTGTTTGTGATCGTAGCATTCTTCGCCTGTACGGAAATCGAAGCCTTTGCTGCTTTCTTGGAAGCAGGAATTGTAATCTTAACATTTTTATTTGTCTTGATCACAATGTTGGTAGCTCCGTTCTTAAGCGCTTTCTCAAGCTGCTTCTGGTTGGTCACGACGACTGCTTTCTTATTCGCAGCATAGGTATTAACCGGCATCACAGTCAAAACCATTGCGAAAGCAAGCGCGCATGCCAACACAGATTTCATGAGTCTCTTCATGTTCCCTTTCTCCTTTGCATTTTCTAATATAAGTTTCATTATATTTATATTATCTTTATAATATTATTTATGTTTACTATTGTCAATAAAACGCGATACAATATTTATGTAATTCAACAATAGTTCTCTTGTACTTCATAATTATTTTTCACATATTATATTTTAAATATATTTATATCATATTTCTGTATATCTTAATAATATTTCTTATATTTTTACTATGTACTAAAATAAAATAGAAAGAGGTACAGAATATGTTTAAACTGAAAGCAGATTACACAGAATATGAAAATAAATCTCTAAGACTTCCCAAGGATTTGATCGACCAGGTGCAGGCACTTGCGAATGAGAACAATATGTCATTCAATAAGGTCGTGATTCAGTGCATTGAATATGCGCTTGGGGATATGGATCAAGCAGAATAAGAACGATAGAATAAACAAAAGGGACACGCAGCACGCATGTCCCTTTTGCTATATATAAATATTGTTACACACAAAGTTTTTATACGAATTCTTTGACAGAAGTATAGATGCCTTCTGCATTTAATCCGTATTTTTCAAGTAATGCCACAGCCGGACCGGACTCACCGAAGCGATCCTGTACACCGATCGTCTTAACCGGTGTCGGTGCCTTGCGGGACAAAGCCTCACATACTGCCGAACCGAGTCCTCCGATAACAGAATGTTCCTCAACGGTTACGACCTTGCCGCACTCTTTGGCTGCTGCCACGATGAGATCCTCATCAAGAGGCTTGATCGTGTGGATATTAATAACCTTCGCATTGATACCATCTGCTGCAAGCTTCTCAGCTGCGGCAAGTGATTCGGATACACATAAACCGGTTGCGATGATGGCAACATCCTTGCCTTCACGAAGTGTTACGCCTTTGCCGATTTCAAACTTATAATCCGGATTATCGTTGATGATCGGTACTGCAAGACGTCCGAAACGCATATAGACCGGACCATCATGCTCGTATGCAGCCTTAACAGCTGCTTTTGCCTCGATATCATCACTTGGATTCAAGATAACCATTCCCGGGATTGTACGCATTAACGCGATATCCTCGTTACACTGGTGGGTTGCACCATCCTCTCCTACAGAGATTCCTGCATGTGTTGCGCCGATCTTCACATTCAGATGCGGATATCCAACGGAGTTACGAACCTGCTCGAATGCACGTCCTGCTGCAAACATCGCAAACGAACTTGCAAACGGAACCTTGCCTGTTGCAGCAAGTCCGGCAGCGATACCGATCATATTACACTCTGCAATACCGCAGTCAATATGTCTCTCCGGGAATTCCTTACGGAAGATAGCAGTCTGTGTCGCGGCAGCTAAGTCTGCGTCAAGAACATAGACATCATCGTGTTCCTTTGCCAGCTCTACCAGCGCATTTCCGTAGCTGACACGTGTGGCGATCTTAGTTACTTCTGACATAATGCTTCACCTTCCTTCTCCAAATCTGCCATAGCGATAGCGTACTCCTCGTCGTTTGGAGCTTTTCCGTGCCATCCTACCTGATTCTCCATAAAGGAGACACCTTTGCCTTTTACCGTATGCGCAATGATTGCTACCGGCTGTCCTTTTACACCTCTTGCCTCAGCAAAAGCCGCTGCGATCTGATCCATATCATTGCCGTCCTTAAGATCGATCACATGGAAATTGAATGCCTTGAACTTTTCATCAATCGGATAAGGTGAGCATACCTGATCCACCGGTCCGTCAATCTGCAATCCGTTATTGTCCACGATTACAACGAGATTATCCAACTTACGGAATCCAGCGAACATAGCAGCCTCCCAGACCTGTCCTTCCTGGATCTCACCATCTCCGAGGAGTGTATAAACACGATAGTCTTCGTTTGATAACTTCGCAGATAATGCCATACCAACCGCTGCTGAGATTCCCTGTCCGAGTGATCCGCTCGACATATCGACGCCCGGAATATGCTTCATATCCGGATGTCCCTGCAGATAAGATCCCAGATGACGAAGTGTCTTTAAATCCTCAACCGGAAAATATCCACGGAGTGCTAAAGCCGAATATAGTCCCGGAGCGGTATGTCCCTTCGAAAGCACAAAACGGTCACGATCCGCTTTCTTAGGATCCTTCGGGTCAATATTTAATTCTTCAAAATACAAATAGGTAAAGATGTCTGCAGCTGAAAGCGATCCGCCCGGATGTCCTGCTTTTGCAGCATGGACAGCTGTCACGATGCCTTTGCGGACTTCGTTCGCCTTCTTCTGAAGTTCCAATTTATTCATGATTTTCTCTCCATTCTTTGGCACGTTTATTAACTATTCTCCAAATACTGCCTTATAATCAGCCTGGAATTTCTCGATTCCCTGATCTGTAAGCGGATGCTTGGTCATCTGCTCGATTACCTTGTAAGGAATGGTTGCGATATCAGCACCTGCAAGTGCGCAATCTGTTACATGGATCGGGTTACGGATTGAAGCAGCGATAATCTCTGTCTCATATCCATAGATGTCGAAGATCTCTGCGATCTGACGGATCAGTTCAATACCAGGCTGACTGATATCATCAAGTCTTCCAAGGAATGGTGATACATAGGTAGCGCCTGCGTTTGCTGCAAGGATTGCCTGGTTTGCACTAAAGATCAGTGTTACATTTGTCTTGATACCTTCTGCGGAAAGAACCTTAACTGCCTTAAGTCCTTCTACTGTCATAGGAATCTTAACAACCATGTTCGGATGGATTGCTGCGATCTCGCGGCCTTCCTTGATCATGCCTTCTGCATCAACAGTTGTAGCCTTAACCTCACCGCTGATAGGTCCGTCAACGATGGATGTAATCTCTTTGATAACCTCGTTAAAATCTCTTCCCTCTTTTGCGATCAGGGATGGGTTTGTGGTAACTCCACAGATAACTCCCATATCATTGGCTTTCTTAATATCCTCTACATTGGCTGTGTCTACGAAAAATTTCATTTTTTTACCCTCCATTTTGTATTTGCTTTTGTTTTCTGTTGATAATATAACACTATTTGCAAGAAAAAGCAACAGAAAATAAAAGTAAATAAAAGTTTTCAAAAGTCATTAAAAGAAAAAATATGAAACAATGCTGGAAAAAGAAAACGAAACGTAGTATGATAGATTTATATAAATACACGATATTGTATTTGGGGAAGGAATAAGAGTATTTATGCTGCAATTAGAACGACAAAACCTGATTCTGTCCTATCTTGAGAAGAATCGCAAAGCAACAACCAATGAGTTAAGTGATATGCTCGGTGTATCCGCAACAACGATTCGCACGGACTTGAATCAGATGGATAAAGAACATTTATTGACCAAGACGCATGGTGGTGCGCTCTACCTCGACCATGACGAGGGAAGAAAGGATCTCACATCCAAGGCTTATTTATTTAATGAACGTGCGCTTGAGAATCGCGACGAAAAAGAAATGATTGCCAAAGAAGCTGCGAAACTGGTACAGGATCATATGTGCATTTTCCTGGATGCAAGTTCCACATCTTATACACTGGGATTACATCTGACCGGCTTTACCGAGCTGACTGTCATCACCAACGGAATTGATCTCGCACTTGCCATGAAAGATATTCCGGGAGTCACGGTCATTATGACCGGCGGTATCGTCACCTCTGCATCCTCTTCCATCGAAGGATTGCTCGGGGCGGACTTGTTAAAGAAACTTCACACGGATATCGCTTTCGTCTCCGCAAGAGGTTTCTCCATGGAGAACGGACTCACAGATTTCTCTATCTATGAAGCAGACTTAAAAAGGCTTTGCGTCAGTTCTTCGTCCAGAACCGTTGCATTAATCGATCACACAAAGTTCGATACCAACTCGATCTCCAGCTACGCTTCGATCGATGATATCAATCTGCTGATCACAGATTCCGGATTGTCGAAGCGGCTTCGGGAAAGCTACGAGAAAGCAGGAGTGAATCTGCTTGTTGCAGAGGGAGTCTGAAAAATAAGGATTGCCGAAACCGGCAATCCCTATTTTGACATATGCATATGCTCCTTCAACAACTCGCGAAACAATTCCTCCGCCGTCCAAAACACATTATGTGGTGTCACGATAGCTTTCAGTCCGACCGCCGGAACCCCTGTCTTCTTGTATTCCGCAAGGAACACATCCACCTGCGTAGAATTCATTCCGGAAAACACAAGCATCTCTGCCGGAAAATCCGGACCACTGTACACGGTCTTGTCACGAGAAAATCCCTGTACACCTGCAAGCGTACCAAGTTTCTGACTGTAATCCCTGCGCTCTACAGTAACCGGAACTGCCCCTATCCTGCTGCAGACTGTACGTACAGCCTTCTCCTTGTCTTTATCTAATCCAAACATTAAAATAAATTGTTCCATAATTTACGAATCCTTCATCTGCGTTTTTTCATATTATAACACATTTTCCATACCAAAAATTTTTTTTCAAAGCCACGCAGTTCTTTTTATCTCCGCCTGTATTGCAGCGGCGACACCCCATACATCTTCTTAAAACAACGGATAAAATAACTCACATTCTCAAATCCGCTGCGCAACGCCACTTCCGTCACCGGCTGTGTCGTATCCTGTAATAACTGTCTGGCATGCTCCAGACGTAGATGGTTCACATACTGTGAAAGCGTAATATGGAAATGCTCCTTGAAATAACGCGAAATATACTTTTCCGACAGATGAAACTGTGCACCGAATGCCTTCAAGGATATCTCTTCTGTAAAGTTCTGCTGAATGTACGAAATCATTTCTTTTTCTGTCACATTTCTTCCGCTTGTATCATTTTCAACAAGAAACTCCCTCTCCCACATCCGCCGGAAAAACTGCAATAACACAATCTTCGTGTCCATCATTCTGCTCAATTCTCCCGCGTATTGGCTTTCCATGACCGGATCCGGTGGTATCGTTGTGTTTAAAGCGACATCACATAACTGCATTCGGTTGGTCTGTATCCGGATCAGTTGTTCACACAGATCCTTCACGCTTTGTCCGATGACCGGCGTTATGATTTTCTTACCGCTTTTCAGAGGCGACATCACGCTTTGCTCCAGAAGATCATTCGTCTGAAAAGACATAAATTCCAATCGGAAGAGAAAGGTATAATAATCCGCATCCAGTGAATGCGATCCCATAAAATGCAAATTTCCCGGCGATACCACAAAGGCATCCCCGGGTGTTCCGACATAATTTTCTCCCGATATATTTACATTGAGGGAACCACCTCGCACATAAATGATCTCAAGTTCATCGTGCCAATGCACCGGAATCTGAAACGCATGATTCACATTCTGTATATGGTATAAGCTGAACGGATTCTCAGGGGTTCCGTGCGGCTTATTTTCCTTTAATTCGAAATACATTCCACGCTCCTATTCCACAAGTCTCTTGTTCTTCCATTTGCCGCTTCGCCAGCGCAGTATCATTCCGACCGCCCGGGCACATTCATCACTTGCCAATGCAATATAGGCACCGACTGCGAGCAGTCCCAGACGAATGCCGAAGAAATACGTTCCACCGACCGCACACAGATACATAAATATAGCACCCATGATCACTGGAAATACCGCATCGCCGCTCGTCTTTAACGCCTGTCCGTAGACAAGGTTCGTGACGCGGCCAAATTCAAGGAAGACGTCAACAATCAGCAGCTTCACAACCAGACTGATCATCTGCGGATCATCCGTAAAAATATGTACCAGATAGCGACCGGTCAAGGCGAATGTAATCGAAAAGCAGGCAGACGTAATGACGCCATAGAGAGCCGCTTTACGAGTTCCCCGGTCACATTCTTCGAATTCTTTCGCACCAATCCGCCATCCTGCCATAATCGCATTCGCCTGCGCGAGCGCAGCTCCGATACAATACGAGAAATTGGCGATCTGCATCGTGTACGAACGTGCAGTCACATTCATGCCGTTCGTATCCATCTGATTCATAAAGCGTACTACAAGCGTCATCGCTACATTATATAACGCAGTCTCGCACGCCGATGGAAAACCAATCTTAATAATCTGTCCTAAGATCTGCCGGGAAGGCATACGTTCCGGACTTTGCTTTGCTTTAATGAGTACCGCTCCCATCGCAGCAACCATGATCAGGTTTACAATACGAGAAATTACGGTTGCCGTAGCAACGCCCATAACCCCCCAATGCATCACAAACAAAAATACCGCATTCAATATAAAATTGATCACATTTCCGACAATCGAAGCAAACAGGGACTGCTTAGTATATCCAAACACTCTTAAGTAGCTTGCAAAAATCGGAATGAGTGCATTCAAAAAGCATGCGCCTCCGACGATACGAAGATACGTCTCCGCCGGCTCTAAAAGCGCCGGTGCAATACTGACGACTCTAAGTATCGATCCCGAACAAAGCGCCAGAAATGCGGACATCAAAATTCCAACGACCGCATTAAATGCAAGTCCCAGCTGTCTCGCCTGATATGCAACGCCCGGTCTTCCGGCACCGATATTCTGCGTCATGACCGCCACCATTCCGGATGAGATCACACCGAACATAATAATAAAGACACCGATGTATGTATTCGCAGTTCCAACTGCCCCGACTGCCTGATCGCTCACGGATGACAACATCAGTGTGTCGACCATTCCGGATAACATATAGAACAACGTCTCAAAACAGATTGGGACAAAAAGCTGCGTTAATGATTTTCTCTCGACTGCCATATGGATTCTCCTTATACAAGAAACATTGAAGCCTGCTGATGCAGGCGCAGGTCATCATGCTGACGCATGGTGGCATATATCAATAATACGCTGGTAAAATCCATATTTCTAGTAATATTTCACTCAAAAATTGCACTATTTCTACTTTTATGAGTTAATTCCAATTTCTGTGAGCATTTTCTGGTGCTCCCTGTACTTAGGATCATACTTCCCGACAATGTTCCAGAAACGCGCGGAATGATTCATCTCCAGCCGGTGCGCCAGTTCATGCACGACCACATAATCCATCAGTTCCTGCGGCAGATAGTGGAGTCTGTAATTAAAATTGAGGTTTCCCTTACTGCTGCAGCTTCCCCAGCGTCCCTTTTGATTTCTTATTGTCACACGATTATAGCTGACTCCCATCTGTGGTGCATACAACTGAAGCCGTTCCATAAAATGTGCCTGTACCTCTCTTCGCATAGCTGCTGTCAATGACTCGTACGCAGGGATTTCATACGCCGCACTCCGGCTTTTCTTCGCTTCGATGCGCTTCTGTAACTTCTCCCACGCTCCGGCAATCCAGTCCGCATGTGCGTCCAGAAAACGAATGATTTCCCGCTTTGTCGCACGGCGTGGCGCGCGGCAAACAGTCTTACCATCCGGATACACCTGTAAGGCGATTGTCCGGCGATTGGAGCGGATCAGTTCAATCGCATAGTCATATTCCGTTGTTTTCACATGTATGGTCTCCGGCATCATGACACTTCCTTTGCTTCTTGCTGTGTCTCATTCTA
>JBNMIW010000031.1:0-12290 GCA_050873485.1 Lachnospiraceae bacterium
ATCCGGAACAGAATATCTCCGTATGGATCGTAAACGGCAAAGGCGGCAAAGGATGTTCTGCCGCAGTCGGCTATAGTATTCTGAACCGTACCTCTACCGTAGATGTCGGAAGCCTCATGTTAAAATATGGCGGCGGCGGACACAAAGCTGTTGGTACCTGCCAGTTTACAGATGAGAACATGGATACCGAACTTCCTAAGATGTTAGATGAACTCATCAATGGAGTAAAATAATATCTTAATTAAAAAAGCTGCCACATGGCAGCTTTTTTATTATTTCTTTCTTCCACATCTTTTGCAGACACCATCTACATAATCATGTTTTTCTTTATGTCCGCAGTCTCTACACTTACAATTTTTCTTTCCATCTGACTTGTAATTATGTGCTTTTAGCAGTGTACAACGTTTACACATGCATGCCCCTTTGTAATACTCATAAGAATGTGTTTCCGTCTTATTACAAACCGTACAAGCATCATAGCTGCCACTTTCCTCCCTGACAATTGTCCATTTATGTTTTTTATGTTTATATTTACAAGTCGTACATTTATCCCCTTTATAATCATGTGAACAGGCTAGTGTACATCCACCCCCTTTTTTACACACATGTCTATTCTCATCCTTTGATTTAAATTTGTGTTCGTGATCCACCGCATTCATTAACTCCTCGAACTGAAACGATACCCTTATTACCGGAGGGGCTTGTTCTTCCTCCTCCTTCACTTCTTCCTGAGGCGGATCCTTAAATTCTATAATGGTCTGCGTCGGTTGATCATTAAATCTCTCAATCAGGACAGGCTCTTCCTCTATTTTCTGAATAATTTGTTGTTCATCATTTTGTTCTTTTTCTTTCTCCGCATTATCCACCATCTTTGTGCCAAAAACAATTTGTACCGGGTCCTTCATTTCGTTATTTTCATTCGTCTTTGGTCGATCCTCTGTCTGTGTTTCTTTCCCCTGGACATCTGATTGTGTGTCTTTATCATTCTTTTCTTCGGTAACCGCTTCTGATTTGATATACCCGGCAGAAACAACAATTTTTGAATCTCCGTTTTTTGTGTCGTCCTTTAATTCGAGGTCCAATTTATTTGCCTTTGATACATCTATATCCCCCAGTTCATATTGGGCATGATCTCCTTCAATTGCCAGCTTTCCCTTATTTTTTGTCTCTACGATCAGAGTATCCCCTTGCAGATATATTTTCTGTAGTTCGGATATCTCCTTATTCTCCGTGATCACCAACTCACCTATATATTTCTCCACCGAATTACCATGAACATCTATCCCAACCTGACGAACCTTCTCGTCCGTTGTATATTCCATAGTTCCGGATGATGTTTGGGAATCAGACTTAAATGTAATCGAATGAATGAATCGGTCATAAGAGACTGCCGTAACATTTCCTATATAATTTGCCACATTTTGATTATTGTACATGATATTCAATCGGTCGTTTTTATCCACATAGCTCCCTAGAACAATCTTGTCTAATGCCGGCATTTTCTTATTCTCATCAACCCCTTCAATTGATATTCCTATATCACGGCTATTGAATTGCTTATAGCTTTTCAGGACTGAAATATCATTACACCATCTACATTTTGTTTGATAAGTCAGATCATTCCAATATGCTTTCCCGAAATCATGTCCCCTCGCGGGTATCTTTTTCTGCTTTACCGCAACCTTACCACATATTATACAGTGTTTTCCGTCGGTCAGGCCCTCATGTGTACAATCTGGTTTAACTCCCGGATCTGTAACATATCTATGTGGTCCCTTTTCTTTTAGTGCCTGCACCTTTTCGATACCACATCTGCTACAGACATAATTCACACGTGCAGATACCTTACAGTTTTTCCCCGCTTCTTCCTTTGTTATTATCCAGTCATGTCCCTTCTTCGGAACAACCTGCTGTTCCTGTAATGTAATCATACACCTTCCACAGTGAGTTCCTTCTGACAATCCATCATGTTCACAGTCCGCATCCACTACATTATCTGTAACCACTATATGCCCTAATGCAGCAATTGATTCTGTTTTGGTCGTAGCACAGATCTGACATGTATATGTTTTTTCTCCCTCCTTAATGCAGGTGGCTTCACTGGTTATCTTCCCCTCATCCCAGTTATGGTTTACCTTTGCTATTGTCTCCCGATACCAATCTTTACACAGTTCGCACTGAACCTTCTTCCAGCCTTCCTTCTGACAGGTAGGTTCTTCTCCAACCTCGTAAACATCGCTTTCCACATGTTTTCCATCCTTACTTTCCTTACATTCCGGTATGATCTCCTGTGCAGTCACCGTTCCCGGTAGAGACGTAAGTAATAATACAACAGTCAGCACCATACTTATACTCTTCTTAAGCCTTGTTCCCATAAATATCCCTCCCTATTTTTCTGTTATTGCCTGTTCAAATCCTTTCTCTGCCTGTTTGACCGTATCTTCGATCAACTTTACCGCAACAGAATGCAGATCCAGACTTAAAACATATTGAATCACTTCCTTCTGTTCATTCTCATCAACCCGGTACAATGTAAAGCAGCACTGTAAATACCGTTTGATCTTATCCTCTATTGTAAAATACATATGCGATGGTTTTGCCATAAATGCCCTTGTTATCCCTGCAGAAGCAATATCCAACTCATAAAAATCTTTTTCTTTCGCCTCTGGCATGTAACTTCCAAATATCCTTTGAAGCTGCTTGGATGTACTCAGATATATGTATTCTGATGTAGTGGGTAAAGAATATGCCATAACATATAAATCACGCAATGCATCCGATAATTCTGTGATATACATCTGTAACGCTGTTTCCGTACCATATACCATGAGTGGATTTCCCTTATCTCCGATCATCTCCTCTGTATGGCTGAATTGTCGTGCAAACATCTGCTTTACCAACGTTAGCAACAATTCCTCCTTGTTCTCAAATGCCGCAAAAAATGATGATGGTGCCATTCCCGCTGCCTTCGCTATTGCCGCCGTTGTCGTCTTCTCATAACCGTTCTTAAGAAATAATTCAACCGCTGCATATAACATCTTATTCTTTCTAACAATTCCTTTGTGTTGTAAACCTCTCGGCATCTTCTCCTCCTTTCACATAGTTCTATTGTTGTTTTGCATTTCAACTTCACTTTATACTTTACTTTTGACTACGGTCAATTATACCATAGATTTATATTTAATTCAATCCATTTTCTTCCTTCAACGTATCCCGATACACCCGTAATACATTCCGATAAAAAATATGTTCAATCTCATCCGGTGTGAACCCTGCATCATGAAATGCCTGTGCCAGATCTTCCATGCGATCTACTTTCGGTCGTCCCGGATAATCCGGAATTCCATCAAAATCACTGCCAAGTCCAATACATTCAATGCCTCCAACATTTATAATATGCCGTGCATGCCGGACAATATCTACAAAAGTTGCCTCACTTCCCGCCATTGTCTGATATCCCGTTGTATCCTTTTCCTGTAAGGCGGCCTTTCTCTCTTTCGCAGATGTCTTTCCGCCAAAAGGATCTCTTAAAAAATCACCACAAAAATTGAGACCGGTTACACCTCCGCGTTCTGCTAATTTGCGTATCATATCATCTGTCAGATTCCGAACCCACGGGCAAATTGCCCTTGCATTCGAATGACTTGCCACAAACGGTTTCTTTGTATAACGCAATACATCATCAAACCCTGCATCCGATAAATGCGACACATCTATGATCATCCCTATTCTTTCCATCTCTTCCACACATTGAATCCCAAATGAAGTCAAATCATGTTCTGTATCCGGCACATACGGAAATCCCGCTGCTCCGATCGGAAGATTGGGATATCCGATCTCATTTGGATAATTCCATGTGAGGGTCATCATCCGCACACCCTGTTCATATAGGACATGTAGCTTCTCGATGCTGCCCTCGCAGGCCTCTCCTCCTTCAACGGCAAGAAGAGCAGACAGTTTTCCCGCCTGCTCATTCTCTTCTATCCCCTTCACGCTTGTCACCATTGCGATACGATCTGCATTCTGATTCATTTCTCTTTCAAACACAGATCGGATCTGCTGTGCTTTCTCAAAACTACTGACTCCGGACTGCTGTTCTACAAAGATTGCAAAATTCTGAAGAAGATAACCACCCTTTGTCAGGCGTTCTATATCAATCATCTGATCATTGTGCCGTAATCCGACCTGTATTCCATTCTCCTGCTTTCCCCAAAGCTCCGTGATCGTATCACAATGCATGTCTACCACTTTCATATCTGATCTCTCCTCATTTTCTCACATAATATTTCAAAACCTGATGTCAAACAAATTATTAACTTTATATACCTTAATAACATACAACCTGTCTTGATAATACCATATGAGAAAAAACTTGAGAAGATTCCAAAACTAATCTACCGTAATATAATTATAACCATCTGTTACTTGTGCTTTGATATTCTGAATTGCCTCGTCTAATGATTTCAATTCACCGGAATTATATGCCTGAGAAGCAGTATCTACATATCCATTAAAAATAGCATCATATGGTGTTGCATATGGAAGTGAAATTCCTTCTGCTGCCTTATCAAATGCATCTAATGGATTATCTCCACCACATTTTTTAGAAGCACCTTTGCCTGCTGCGATTAAGTTATGAACTGCTTCTTTATTATTCACAAAATCAAGTGTGTTTTCACAATGTGCCTGCAATACATCAGTATCACAGCAGATAGTCTTTAAGATCAAAGCTGCTAATGCTGTATTTGGACAATCCTTTCCAACGGAAAGAAATGTACCGCCCCAGTGATAACTTGCCGGACCGGTTGTGATGTTGTAATCTTCCACATGCTGTGCGTCATTTGTACCATCCGCATTATCCGGTAATAATGACCAATATAAGAACCACGTTGTACCAAAATAGCAGAATACATCTTTATCCATGTTAGCTTTCCATGCATCTGACCACATAGCCGTCTTATTGGTATAATCATTGTCATATAACTTTTTAGAATACTCTAAATAAGTATTTACCCAGGAATCAATGTTCAACTTATCATCCTGTACCCATGGAGACTTCTTAGAATCTGCAAGCGGATACTTAATATCATCCGGTCCGGAAACCATCTTATATCCGGCTGCCTTCATCTTATCCGCTGTCTCAAAGAACTTATCCCAGTCTGCAATTGCAGCCTGAACCGTATCTCTGTCACTGGCACCTAACACTTCTTCCGCAATATCTGTTCTATAACATACAACACCCGGTGTTGCCTGCCATGAAAGTGCTTTCAAACTTCCATTATATGTTGCATAATCTAATGTATACTGATACATCTGTGCCGTATCGTCTCCACCTACTCCAATATCTGCTAAGTTAAGTGTATAATCTGACTGTACCCAATGAAGTGCAACATCATTATCCGCTGCAATAATAGATGGATATTTCTCTGCTCCTAAACCTGCCTGAAGCTGTGCATCAATCTGTGTCTGATACTCCGGATCGGTTCCCTGCACACCCAGGTTTACATATTCTACCTGATCGGCGTACTGAGGATATTTGTCTTTGAAATCTTTGAGCAGTCCATCACCAAGCTCTGTGTTCCATGAATATACATAGATCTTCTCCCCATCTTCTGCCGGCATCTCAAAGTCCGCAACCTGTTCGGTTGCCGGAGTTGTATCCTCTCCATTACCAGCCGCCTTTTCCTGTGTTGTAGTATCATCTGAAGAACCACCACAAGCTACCAGAGATAACCCCATTGCCATTGCAAGTGACAACGCCATTGTTTTTTTGAATTTTTTCATTGAAAAAACCTCCTTTGATTATAAATTTGTTTTGTGTCTGTCATGAATAAGAAATCCACACACATATTTCACACACATTCTGTCAGACACGCATTTTGGAGGGAACTTTTTCGTTCCGCATTCATCATCACAAAAAAAATGGTATTTCACAACCGACCAGCGGTAGAAAATACCATTTTCCGTCATTCTACTGTCTGTAGAATCATTATTTTTTTTCTAAGATCAATAACTTGATCTGGTTAATCAACGTTGCAATTCCAATCGTGCAAGCAATTACAATCGCGCAATACACATGCACATTTAACTGTATCTGTCTCTCACTAAAGTATAACATAAACACGTTTTGTAGTAAGATCATCTCCAGGGAGATTTTCCCAAGAAAATGCAATACCGGATTCTTAAAACGAACCTTTAGCATGATCAATACTACCAGAATCTCAAATGCAATTATCATGAGAACCTGCACCGCCAATGTACATAATTTGTTGCCATATGCAGGATCGAATTCTGTTTCCGTCCAATACCCGCCTTTTACCTGTATCATATACATGGTTGCCTTATAGAAACCAATAAATGCAGCAATCACAACCGGTAACAATACCTTATAATACTTTCTTACCCATTGGATAAGCTCTGTCCGAAACTTTCCCATCAACAATCCTGCAAAGAACAGTGGAGTTGTATTATACCACCATTCCCCACGAAACCAGGTATATGCTACATTCTCTTCTGTCGGATCATGTCCTAACAGAAAACTGATCACACACATAACAAGAAGCATACAACCAATCAAAAGGAATCTCCATACATCTTTCTTCACATACCGGAATGTGATATAGAACAGTAGATAAATGATCATAATCTCAACGGCAAACCACATGTGATCATTTAATAATCGGAATCCAAAAAAGGATGCTACTAACTCTTTTGCCGTAAACTGATGTCCTAACATCAATGTTGTAAACATATATGCATAATTACATATAAAGAACGGAACCATAACGGTTACTACTCGCCGCTTCATAAATGTATCCAGGTAATGTTCCTTATTTTGAAAGCTTACATATAACCCATATCCAGAACACAGGAAGAAAAAACCAACCAATAAGGTACCGATGTCTTCAAAAAATACCATATCCCCAGAATAATGATCAAAAAAACGTACCCGTAGCGACACATGATGCACCAAAATACATAGTGCAAAGAATCCTTGCATCCCCTTACTGTCAATGGCAGAAAATGGTTGTTCTACAAATGTTCCCTTTTCCGCAACCTTTGCCCCCGGCAGTAATACCGCCAGCAGTAAAATTATATATACAATCATAATCATTTTTTCTCACCTTCTTTCTGACTTTCTTCTAATATGATCAAATAGTTCTCCATTTCTTTCCACTTACCCTGCCTGCAATCCGTAACCATCTGATTTAAAGCTCGGTCGGGATCTGTAAATACGGTTTTCCCATTTTCATCTATACAGGTTTCATAGGCAGCATTGTCTTTCTGTAGAACCTGCGTCTCTCCATCATTTGCAAGATTCCGTATATTCAAAGCAACGGATATACAGAATAATATGATCACACAGCATAGCAAAATAATAGATTTACTCTTTGCGTGTTTGCGATTGATCTCCTCGTCAGAAATACTAAGCGATTCATCCATCATCTTCTGTACTTCTTCCACCGGCATTACCGCTTCCTCTTCTAATATCCGTTCCCCTTGCAGCAATTCCAAAACCGTAACATCTAATATCTCTGCAATCGGTTCCAGCAAGGATATGTCCGGAAAACTTAAACCCCTTTCCCATTTTGACACTGCTTTATCTGTCAGAAACAGTTTTTCTGCAAAATCCTTTTGCGTCATTCCTTTTTCTTTTCGGAGTGCTGACACAAAATGACCAAATTTCTCCTTATCCATCTTATCCTCCAAAATATGTGTGCGACATTCATAGCCTATTCTATCTTACCATATTCCCTAAGAAACACAATCGACCATCGGTAGAATACCCATTTTATCAGGTATTCCACTACAAAATATCCCCCTGTACCAAAAATATCTTCTACAGAAAAAAGCTGCCATATCGATGCATTCTATCCGCATCAATATGACAGCTTCCTATAATTCATCTTATCTTATATTAACGAATTGTCTTGATCCATCCTTCCGGAGCTTCGATACGACCCATCTGGATACCGGTTAATGTGTCATATAACTTCTTCGTAACAGGTCCCATCTCATCCATTCCACTTGGGAAACAGATCTCTTTACCATGGTCTACAATCTTACCAACCGGTGAGATAACAGCAGCAGTACCGCAAAGACCACACTCAGCGAAATCTTTTAATTCATCAAAGTATACTTCTCTGTGCTCAACCTCTAAGCCTAAATACTTCTCAGCTACAACCATCAAAGAACGACGTGTAATAGATGGTAAAATACTGTCTGACTTTGGAGTAACGAACTTGCCATCTTTTGTGATGAACATGAAGTTTGCTCCACCAGTCTCTTCTACCTTCGTTCTGGTTGCAGGATCTAAGTACATATTCTCAGCATATCCCTGATTATGTGCATCTACAATTGCATGTAAGCTCATTGCATAGTTAAGACCTGCCTTGATATGACCGGTTCCATGAGGTGCTGCACGGTCAAAATCAGACACACGGATCGTAATTGGCTTAGCGCCACCCTTGAAGTAAGGACCTACCGGTGTAACAAAGATACGGAACTGATATTCATCTGCCGGCTTAACACCGATAACCGGATTACTACCGAACATATATGGACGAATATATAAAGTTGCTCCTGATCCATAAGGTGGAACATAATCAATATTTGCCTCTACTACTTTCTGAACTGCCTCTACAAATTTATCCTCTGGGAATACCGGCATCTCCAAACGCTTACAAGAATCTGCCATTCTGGCTGCATTCAAGTCCGGACGGAAACATACAACGTGACCATCTTCTGTCGTATATGCCTTCAATCCCTCGAAACAGGTCTGCGCATACTGTAACACACCAGCACATTCGCTAATTGTCACCATGGAATCCTCAACTAATGCACCATCATCCCATGCACCATTCTTGTAATTAGATACGAAACGCTTATCTGTCTCAATGTATCCAAATCCAATGCTTGACCAATCGATATTCTTACTCATTAAAAAAACTTCCTTTCCTTGGCTGTTTTGCGAAAGACCCATATCTTCCACCTCGCCATTTGTACATGTTTCTTTGTATATGTATACTTTTGTTCATGTATCACATGAACACAGTTTACCACTCACTTTGGGACTTTGCAAGAGCAAATACCATGTTCTAAAGTCTCCGTGGCATGAAAGAATTTCTTGCCTCGGTGAATGAATTTCCATTTATTCACATCTAAGCATACATTTTCTGTTTATAATGCCTTAATTCTCTTCAGTGCTTCTAATGTGTTCTCATATGTACCAAATGCAGTCAGTCGGAAATATCCCTCACCACTCGGACCAAATCCGGAGCCCGGTGTACCTACCACATTTGCATTGGTCAGTAAATGATCAAAGAACTCCCATGAAGTCATGCCTTCCGGTGTCTTTAACCAGATATATGGTGCATTTACACCGCCGGAAACAGAAAATCCTGCCTCTTTCAATCCTTCCTTGATCACTTTCGCATTATTCATATAGTATGCAATCTGTTCTGCAGTCTGCTTCTTACCGGCATCCGAATATACAGCCTCACCTGCACGCTGAATAATATACGGTGCACCATTATACTTTGTTCCATGACGTCTTGCCCATAATGCATTCAATGAAGTACCATCGCTTGCCTTTAACTCCTTTGGAATTACGGTATATCCCAAACGTGTACCTGTAAAACCTGCATTCTTAGAAAAACTCTTTAACTCGATTGCACAAGTCTTTGCACCATCACACTCATAGATCGTATGTGGAACCTCTTCCTCACTGATATATGCTTCATACGCTGCATCATAAATGATAACAGCACCGACTTTGTTTGCATAATCTACCCACTTCTGAAGCTGATCTTTCTTGATCGTTGCTCCGGTTGGGTTATTCGGGAAACATAAATAGATAATATCCGGTGTTTCATCCGGTAATTCCGGTGCAAAACCATTCTCTTCTTTACATGGCATATAGATTACATTACTCCAAAGTTCTGTCTCCTTGTTGTAATCTCCGGTTCTGCCCGCCATTGCATTCGTATCTACATAAACCGGATATACCGGATCACATACTGCAATCTTATTATCAATCGCAAAGATCTCCTGAATATTACCGGAATCGCATTTTGCTCCATCACTGACAAAAATCTCGTCAATTGCAATATCTGCTCCACGATCTGCATAATCATTCTTTGCAATTGCACTTCTTAAGAATTCATAACCTAAATCCGGTGCATAGCCATGGAATGTCTCTTTCACTGCCATCTCATCAACAGCCTTGTGTAAGCTGTCAATAATGGCTGGTGCTAATGGCTGTGTTACATCTCCAATTCCTAACGAAATGATCTCCTTTTCCGGATTAGCCGCTTTATACTCTCTCACTTTTTTTCCAATCGTTGAAAACAAGTAGCTTCCTGGTAACTTTAAATAATTGTCATTTACTTTAAACATGATGTCCTCCTCTATGTTACTTTATTTATATTTCATAGCCCAGCATTCGCCTTTACGCCATTCATCATATACCATTGTCCATTACAATGCAATCTCTCCATCGAACACGACCCGTGCAGGTCCTGTCATATAGACAAGATTTTCTTCCTGATCCCATCGAACGATCAGATCTCCACCTAACAAATGCAATGTGATCTCATCTTCCGTCAAACCATTTAATATACAGGCAACTGCACTCGCACAGGCACCCGTTCCACAAGCTAATGTCTCGCCGGATCCACGTTCCCATACTCGCATATTGACCGTTTTGCGATCTAATAGCTGTATAAATTCTGTATTGACACGCTTCGGAAATCTTTCATGATTCTCAAATAATGGTCCAACTGTTTCCAGTGGAAATGATGCCGTATCGTCCACAAATACAATACAGTGCGGATTGCCCATGGAAACACACGTCATCTTATAAGTTGTGCCGTCCACCTCAATCGGCTCATCGACCACTCTGGTCGAATCCGATATTACCGGTATCTTGTCCGGTATTAACTCCGGACTTCCCATATTTACCGTGATCAAAGAAACTTTTCCATCTGTCACCTGCAAATCCAGATATTTAATCCCGGCTAATGTTTCAATAGATATACTCGTCTTATCGGTCAAACCATAATCATATACATACTTTGCGACACATCGGATACCGTTTCCGCACATCTCTGCCTGTGAACCATCTGCATTATACATATCCATTCGAAAGTCTGCAACCTCAGAAGGTTTGATGAGAATCAATCCATCCGAACCGATTCCAAAGTGCCGATCACTTACCTTTTTTGCGACTTCAGAAGGATTGTCTACCGTCTCCCGGAAACAATTCACATAAACATAATCATTTCCCAATCCTTCCATCTTTGTAAATTTCATATAAATCCTCCTCTAGAAAACATCTAATATCATATGAGCAGTCTCCACTAAATTCGTCCCATTGTCCATGCTCTTCTTCTGCAAATATTTGTGCGCCTCTTCTTCTGTCATTCCCTTTTGCTGTATCAGCATAAGTTTTGCGTGAGTAATCACCTGCTTTTCCTCTTCCGTTCGAACTGCCGGTTTCGACTTGGCACGCTTCATTTGATAATATAATTTATCATACATCAAATTCACTGTATCTACCAGGTCCGCCGCTTTGATCGGCATGGAAAGACATACAATATCACTTGTACTGCATTCCGAATAATATCTTTGTGATGCAACCAATAACATATTAAATGTCTCCGGAATGCATTCGAGCAGTTCACTATACATCATGTCAACAAACTTGTAACCACTGACTACGATTCCATAATCCAGATCATCTGTCAGGTTGATCACCTGTGCTCCCGTCGTACACGCCGCAATCACATCAATACCATTCCGCACCAACAGATTCTTAATGCTTCGAGCCTCCTCCAGCTTAGGGAATACTACGATTACACTAATCACATTCTTCCTCCTTGCTTTCTCCTGTGCTCATCATATCTTATACAGATACTCCTCGATCTCCCATTCCGTAACCTGTTCTCTGAATCGATTCCATTCTTTACGTTTCGCATCTAAATACTTTGCATGTACATGCTCGCCTAATACCTGTTTCATAAATTCATCGTCTTCAAAATAGTGACATGCTTTGCTCAAATTCGAAGGAATGGCTTCAATACCTCGCTCTTCTAACTCACTTTTTGACATCTCATATATATTTCCTTCCACGCTCTTTGGAATCGGCAATTCATTTCGAATTCCATCCAGACCGGCTGCTAAGCAGGATGCCAATAACAAATATGGATTTGCTGCCGGATCCGGCGAACGAAGCTCAATCCGCATATTGGTTCCACGCGTGGACGGAATCCGGATCAACGGACTCCGAT
>JBNMIW010000032.1:0-12246 GCA_050873485.1 Lachnospiraceae bacterium
CTGTGGCATCTCGTAAAAATCCTCATCCCACAAAAGTCCCGCCTGACGAAGATCATCAATACTAATGATCAACGGCTGTCCGGCAAAAGACGAGAACGGCTGATATGGAGAATCACCAAAACCCGTATGCCCAAGTGGCAGTACCTGCCAGAGATTCAATCCTGATCTCTCCAAAAAATCTATAAATGCATATGCTCCCGGTCCCAAATCTCCAATTCCATATGAACCGGGGAATGATGTTGGATGTGCAAGTATTCCCGCATACTTGTCATAATCCAATCCCAAACTTGAATTATCTGTCATGATATGATTCCTCCACACTCATTGTATCTCTCTTATAGAAGATGTTCTATATGTATCATTTGATCACTTCCATCAATTCCGCTGATCATTAAGCATCAGCACCACAAAATAATATTATACTTGGAATTGTTCGAAAGTACAAGAGAAAATACTGATAAAAGCCGAAAAGCTATCTTTTTCACCGCAAGGTACGCATCCTTAGCGGAGCGTTTTTGCTTTATAAGACAAACTTTCCTATAAAGTTAAAAAGAGTCGCCGAACCGTGGCATTCCACTTCGACGACTCATCTTATTTCACTATATAATTATGATTGGCTCCAATCTGCCATGCATAAAAGATCTTATTTCTCTTTTTTCATTCTCTCCAAGAGAACTTTTCTCTGTTCTTCAAAACCCGGCTTACCAAGTAATGCGAACATATTCTTCTTGTAGCTCTCTACACCCGGCTGGTTGAATGGATTAACTCCTAATACATAACCGGATACACCACAGGCGAACTCGAAGAAGTAGAATAACTCACCCAAGTTAAACTCTGACATATAAGGAACTGTGATCATAAGGTTTGGAATCTCACCATCTACATGGGCAAGAACAGTACCGTTCATAGCCTGCTTGTTGATATAATCAACGGTTCTTCCTGCAAGATAGTTTAATCCATCTAAATCATCATCTTCCTGCTCCATAATGATCTTACGTCTTGGAGAACCAATGTTGACAACGGTCTCAATATGATTCTTAGTACCATCCTGAATAAACTGTCCAAGTGAGTGTAAGTCGGTTGTAAAGTCACAGGCTGTTGGGTAAATACCTTTACCATCTTTACCTTCTGACTCTCCGAATAACTGTTTCCACCACTCACCGATATAGTGAACAGATGGTGTATAGTTCGCAAGAATCTCCATTGTCTTTCCCTTCTCACGAAGAATATTACGAAGTGCTGCATACTGTAATGCATCATTATGTTCAAAATCAGCCTCTAAGCAGGTCTGTCTTGCAGTTGCCGCACCTACCATTAACTGCTTAATGTCTGCACCACTGACTGCGATCGGAAGTAAACCTACTGCTGTAAGTACAGAGAATCTTCCTCCGACATCATCCGGTACAACAAATGTCTCAAATCCTTCTTCATCTGCTAATTTCTTCAATGCACCCTTTTCTTTGTCAGTTGTTGCATAGATTCTCTTAGCAGCTTCCTTCTCACCATACTTCTCAACCAATAATTTACGGAATAAACGGAAAGCAATTGCAGGCTCCGTTGTTGTTCCGGACTTAGAAATAATATTGATAGAGAAATCTCTGTCTCCAACTACCTCTAACAAATGCTCTAAGTATGTTGAGCTGATATTATTACCACAGAAATAAATCTCAGGGCAACCCTGTCTCATATCTTTGTCGATCACATTGTAAAATGTATGACGCAATGCTTCAATTGCAGCTCTTGCTCCTAAATAAGAACCACCGATACCAATTACTAACAAAATATCGGAATCGCTCTGAATCTTCTTTGCTGCTGCCTTAATGCGATTAAACTCTTCCTTATCATAATTCACCGGAAGATCGATCCAGCCAAGGAAATCATTTCCTTCACCAGTTCTGTCTAAAAGCGTCTTCTTTGCTTCTAAAACTCTGTCTTTCATAGCTGCGATATCACTGTCATCTACCATGAACATCGCATTGCTATAGTCGAAACTAATGCTCTCTGCCATCTTCTTGCTCTCCTTTGTTTGTATTTACACGGGGTACCATAATACCCATGCTTCTTTTTCCCTCAAAACCACTCTATATTTTAGCAAACTCATCATAAAATAGCAACAATTTATTAGGCACATTGTTATTTTCA
The DNA here is from genome assembly GCA_050873485.1 of Lachnospiraceae bacterium. Classification (GTDB taxonomy): domain Bacteria; phylum Bacillota; class Clostridia; order Lachnospirales; family Lachnospiraceae; genus CAG-590. The sequence goes on from JBNMIW010000032.1 coordinate 2,143, forward strand.
TCATTTTTGTGATTTTTATTCGTTTCCTTTATGCACTTATGCCGATATGCATTTATTCTGTAACCAGGTCATATAACGTTCCAAACGAATATCCCTCTTTTTTCAGATTCGTGATCACAGACTTTAACGCGTCATGATTTGCTTTTGATACATTATGAAGCAACGGAATCGCTCCCGGATGATAATACTTGTTAAAGTGTTCGATCACATGCTCCGGTGTTGGCTGATTATTCACATCATAGTCTAAATAAGCCATCGACCAGAAAATGGTCGTATATCCAAGATCTTTTGCCATCTGTAACGTCCGTTTACTATATTCTCCCCTCGGTGGCCGGAAGAACAGATCCATCTCATAACCCGTCGCTTCTTTCATATAGTTCTCACATGTCAACAGTTCCTTTTGTTGTTCCTCTATAGACTTCGAAGGCATCGACGGATGAGTGACCGTATGATTGCACACCAGATGTCCTTCTTCTTTCATCCGTTTTGTCAATTCAATATTGTCACGGATAAATGTCTGCGTAACAAAAAAAGCAGCGGTTACTCCTTCCTCTTTCAAGGTATCCAGAATATCCGCTGTGTATCCATTTTCATAGCCACAATCAAATGTAATATATATTCTCTTTTCTTTCACCGGAACCGTATAATACGCATTGTATTCGGTAATGTCATAATCCTCCTGACAACCGGATGCCTCATGATTATCATTTCGTTTAAACCACCACGCATATAATGTATTATCAATGCTGTTATAATCGGTATCTTTTACGATTACCCGTTCCCTTTTATGCCGCTCTTCCGTGCAATTCTCCGTTTGTGCATTTTTCGAATTCTTTTCTTTTGTCGATTCCGTCCCAGCCTTCCCATTCTGATTCCATCCACCATTCTTCTTCCAGGTATATCCACCGGATACGATCAATGCAATTGCTACAATCCCGGCAATACATGCTATCTTCTTGCGTGTTTTCTTCATCCTGTTTCCAGCCATTTATGACATCCGTTTTTCTATCATTATATTGCTATTTGAAAATTTTAGAACCTCCCACGATTATTACGTCCTGCATACCCCTTATGCCAGAAAACTTTGCACAAATTCCTCTAACAATTCAATGTCAGATGGTTCCATATTCTCATCTGCAACGGCAACCTCATCCTGTATCATTTCATTCTTTCCACTATCCTGTGTACAATCTGCCTGTGAAACATCTTGAGAAACAACGTCATCTTCTATGTTCTGTCCTGTCTTGTCATTGTCCGAGGTCTGACGTTTTCCCATTTCCCGAAGCAGCCGTTTCAACATTTCCATATCTTCTTCCGTATCTTCCTCCCCTTTATACGGTTCCTGCAGTTTCTCCTGTTCTGCTTTCTTCTTTTCTTTTCGCTCGTTCTTCTTTTCCTCTTCTAAGATCACATTTTTGATCTCTTTACTCTTCACCGAACCATCCATAAATGCGGCTTCCATGTCCGCATCCAGCATTTTCAACTGCTCATTTCCTGCCAACGATCTCATGAGACGATTGGTTAAATAATTTTCCAAATAATCAACCAACTGTATATGTATCTGCTGTCTCTTATTATGTACGGCGCATAAATGATACAAGACAAACTCACATACACAAATAGCGCCATATGCAAATCCAATCTCTACAAAAAGTGCTTTGGGTTGTCCCGTCCAATATCCATAAAAAAGTTCTCCCCCCGCTAATAATGTTGCAATTCCAACACTAAGAAACGGAGCCTTCTCCCAGGATGAATAGGACATCCCCAAAAATCGCATTTTCAGTAAATATTTGTCCACATATGCCGCTATATTACGCACCTGATAATTCATTCCATAAATCGTTTCAAATTGATTCTTCAGGTTCAACAATAATTTCTTTTTTGTCGTCTTCATATTCGACGACGCCTTTACATATCCTTTCAAGGATAATGTCATTATCCACTGTAACAAAATGCTGAGTACACCAAACAGTACAATACTGCACATAAATAAGTGATTCATAATAAATGTTGTAATCATAGTATCCCTTCCTGTCATTCCCGGTGTCATTGGACAACCTTTTTCTATCTTTCAGTTTACATAGGGTTATCTATGAACTCAATAGCATTTGTTCGTATTATTTTTCACTGTTTATGGAAAATTATGCATTATTCCATATAATTATTCTCTATTCGACAAGATTCGGTTATGCCAGTTCATTGATCAGCTTCATGATCGTACCGATCGAGTCGGACATTTCACTGTCTTCCATCGCCTGTATATACTGCTCCTTATGTGCAGCTACATCCCGGATTGCATTCAGCAGGGACGCTTTGCTCAATTCTTCTTCCTCTATTACATAAGAAAAACCATTCTTTTTAAAGGATTTGGCATTGAGTATCTGATCTCCACGACTTGCCGCTTTCGAAAGCGGAATTAAAATATTCGGTTTCTTCAATGCAAGCAATTCGCAGATTGCATTTGCTCCGGCTCTCGAAATGACCAGATCACACAGTGCAAACAGGTCACGCAGCTCCTTGGATATATATTCAAACTGTACATATCCCTGCTTATCCTGAAGCGATTCATCCAAATGACCTTTTCCGCAAAGATGTATTACCTGAAACTTCGGCAGGATCTCATCTAAGCTCTCCCGGACAGCATTATTGATCACAACACTTCCGCTGCTTCCTCCAATGATCAGAATGGTTGGTTTGTTCGCATCCAATCCACAAAATTCAGCCGCACGTTCTCTGCTTCCCTCAAATAATTCCCGGCGGATCGGTGTTCCGGTAAGAACTGCCTTTCCTTCCGGAAGCAGATCAAATGTCTCTCGGAAGTTACAACATACTTTACTGGCAGACGGAATACAGATCTTATTTGCCAGTCCCGGTGTCATATCTGATTCATGAATGATTGCCGGGATATGATTCTTCTTCGCTGCCAGCACAACCGGCACTGTTACAAAACCACCTTTGGAAAACACAACATCCGGTTTGATCTTCTTCAGAATGCGATTCGCTTCACCAAATCCTTTTATTACGCGAAATGGATCCGAAAAATTCTTAACATCAAAATATCTTCTTAACTTGCCGGATGATATTCCATAATACGGAATTCCCATATCCTCTATCAGCTTTTTCTCAATTCCATTGTAAGAACCAATATAGGAGACTTCAAATCCAGCCTCTTTCAAACTTGGTAACAACGCAATATTCGGGGTAACATGTCCCGCAGTTCCCCCTCCGGTTAAAACAATTTTTTTCATGTCAGACTCCTTTATTCGTTGATTGCCTGCTTTAATGCTTTTGCAAGCTGATCCGGGCACGATGTACCCTTAAAACCACACTGGATTCCTTCCATACGTGCGATTGCATCATGAACATCCATACCTTCCACTAAACGGGCAACACCCTGTGTATTTCCGTTGCATCCTCCGTAAAATTTCACATTGGTTACCTTATTATCTACGATATCAACATCAATCGTCTGGGAACAAACACCCTGTGTCTTATATGTCATTAGTATGCCCTCTTTCCTGTATATTTTAATATATGTGATATATTCGCATTGATTATAACAAAAGGCTATACGAATGTATAGCCCTTCTCATCATTACTCTTCAGTTATCTGTTACTCAGACTGAACACCGCCATAAAGCTGCTGTAAAATAATCTTACGAACTGCCTTGTTCTGCTCTACATGCTGTCCATCTTCAATGTTCATCTTAACACCATCTAAGTATGGATATATCTCAACGCTGTTGCCTGTAATCTTGAATTCAAACTTCACTTCACAACTGGTATAGAGTTTACCCTTGTAATCTGTGTAGTCCTTCATATTCACGCTGGCGCCATTGCCCATGTAAATAACATACTCTACACCAGGCTCATCTTCTCTTGTCTCATATACCCAGCAGGACATTCCGGTATTCTTCTCTAAAACCGTCTTATAAGTCTGTCCGTCAACACCATCCACTGCAAGATTCTGAACCTGCTGTATTCTCGTCTTTGCCTCACTGTTCACGATCGGCTGAACAAATGACTTAATGAAGTTCTGTGGATATTCCGGCAATACATAGTATATGCCAAACAATACAGCTCCAATAATTACAATCCATAGCAACGTTTTCAAAAAATTCTTCATGATGATTCCTCCTAAATAATAGCATTTTTATTCTAACCGTCTCTCCCAAAACGTTAAAATAACTCTTTCTCTAGCTGAAATAGGAATTCTTCCAAAAGTTTCATCCGTCGATCATATTCAATTCTTGCCGCCTCCGTCTTACAACGGCGAATCTTCGGCTTATTCCCTCTGAAATAATTCTTAATGCGATAATATGCTTTCTTATAGTTTGCTTTATCCTCACAGGCTGTAGCCATGGAATCCCAAAGGACGCTCACTGCGCCCACCTCATCTAACAAATCCGCATCCATTACAACCTGACATTCTATGGACAAATCCTCTGTTGTATCCTTGTTGTCGTGAATCCGGATAATCTCTCCAATCCGACCTATCTTCTCCGGTTCCATTCCAAGACTATCTAAGTACTCTACCGCAATCTCTGCACCAACTTCTCCATGATTACGTCCTTCTTCCCAACCGACATCATGCAACAGTGCTGCCAATGCTATTATGTCAAGGTCACCCCCTACCTTGGCCTGTAGCTTAATCGCCCAGCGATATACTCTCATAGTATGTTCAAACCGGTCACGGAATGGATAGTTCGGCGGTCTTCCGTTGTCAGCAATCTGCTCTCTCACAAATTCAATTACATTTGCATAGTTCATGCTTCCCGCTCCCATTCGTAAAATTCTAGTAACCGTCATGTTCATAAAAACAGACTTTTCACCTAGTTTAAATGCTATCTCTTATTGTAACATTATTTACTCAAATATTCCACAACTAATAAAAAAAAATCATACAAATAAATTTATATGATTTTACCAAATAAGATGAAAAACACCTCACAAACATACAGATATATCATTCAATACCATGCGGCCTGCTTTGTGAATCACTCCTGATCAGTTACCGAAGCAGTTAACTCAGTTCAGGCACCCTTGCGGCACATGAAAGATCCTACTTAGTGCTGCTTCGTTCCCGACCTGACACGGTTCATAGGTTTCCATTGCGCAAGACCCATACGTCAACGCCACTTACTCCGGCCAGCATCAGAAACAACTCCCGAGGCAGACCAACACCCCTGCTGTAGCGGATTGCAGGTACAGGGCACCGCTAACACCCCGGCTGCATGGATAATTGAAAGTATACTAAACTTTTCTTTATCTGTCAAACGCTTTTCCCTTTGTTTTGACGCAATTCCCGAAAGAAATCCGATAACATGGCAGAACATTCTTCTTCTAAAATTCCATGTTCAAATTCCACCTGATGATTAAATGCCGGAATCTGAAACAGATTAAGAACAGAACCCGCACAACCTGCTTTCTTGTTCATCGCTCCGACAACAACCCTCGGAATTCTCGCCTGCACAATTGCCCCGGCACACATCTGGCACGGTTCTAATGTAATGTACATTGTACACTCTTCTAACCGCCAGTCTCCTAACTTCTTCGACGCCTTCTCAATCGCCAGCAACTCTGCATGTGCCAATGTCGTTTTCTTCGCATTTCTCTTGTTATATCCTCTGGCAATGATCTTGTCATCCTTCACGATCACACACCCGATCGGGACATCCCCAACCATGGAAGCCTTCTTCGCCTGCCGAATTGCCTCTTTCATAAACTTCTCATCATTATTCACTGTCATTCTCCTCACAAATATGTTAGAGTAAACGTAACGTACGGTACACATTTACGCGAAATATGTGTACCATCAAAATAAGTGTATTATAACATATTTGTGAGGAGAATGGATATGGCATTTATGATGGAAACGGATCGTCTTATATTGAGGGTGGAAAATGAAGACATTGCAGAACAGTTGTTGGATTTTTATGTACGAAACAGGGAACAGTTTGAACGTTTTGAACCGACCAGACCGAACAATTTTTATACATTAGCATACCAGACGGCAAGTTTACGATATGAATATAATGAAATTGTACACGGAAAATGTCTGCGCTACTATTTATATGCAAAAGAACAACCGGATGTGTTGATCGGTGCTGTGAATTTTTCTAATTTTGTGCATGATCCATTTTCCCATACCTCGATCGGCTACAAGCTTGACCACACCGCCCAGAAAAAGGGATATGCCTATGAAGCGTGTACCGCAGCCATCCCTGTTATTTTTCATGATTATAAGATACATCGGATAGAAGCCCGTGTAGCTCCCGACAACGATCCTTCTATCCGATTATTAGAACGCTTACATTTTGCTTATGAAGGGATTGAATATCAGGGAGTTCAGATTCAGGGTGTCTACAAAGATCACTACAGATATGGGCTGATCTCCACGATCCAGTAACCAAACTCTCCCGTCTTTACCCCTGTTTTCTTCACCGGTATAAACTGTTCAAACCCAAACATATTGGCAAGATATTTTTCACGATTGGAATATACACCCGGTACTCCTATGATCGGATGTGCCGCACCGTCTCCGAATCGCATTTTACCAAGCAACAGATATTGATAGGTGTAAAAACCGTGTGTTAAAAAACTGTTTACCCCTAATTTCCAATTTCTCATATCCAGCTTTCCGATATCCTTCGGATGGATCCGGACACAATCAAATAATTCCGTTGCACCATACATTGGAAGTTTCGGATATTCCTGCAACATTTTCTCAAAAGCATCCACCTGCTCCTGTTTTTCCATATGTTTCTTATGATATGGACAGTTTTCGCATTTCTCATAAAATGATTCTTTCTGTGCCGCTTTCATATCCGGCGGTGCCTGTGTTTGCTGCAAAGAAGATTCTCGTTCCACATCCGGTTGTGCAATTACCTTAAGCACACTTTGTTGCGCATCCGGTAACCCATCTTTGGATTGTATATCTGCCGCATCCTGTGATTCTTTTCCGGACTGCATGCCTGTTACCGCCTTTGATCCTTCTCCGGAGTGCATGTCTGCTACCGTCTTTGATTCTTCTCCGAAATGCATATCCTCTGCCACATTCGATTCTTCCTTGAATTGCATACCCGCTGTCGCTTCCTGTGACTGCTTCCCGACATCCGACAACACCTCATCCGGTCTGCTTACAAAATCTTCCGTCCTCGGCTGCACTCTTTTTTCCTTCAACACAAGTGCGTAATCTCTCCGATCCTTGTCCTGAAAATCTCCAATAAAATAATGATTTTCATTATATACAACTGCCACACCATCAAAGGTATAAAGATCTCTGCCTGTATCAAACAACTGCTGCCATTCCGTCCGGTTCAGATACGTTAATATTCCATTTCTGCTTTCTATATTATCCACTTTAACCGCAGCTAAATGATCCCCTGCTTCATGATAAAAATAAAGCGACGCCTCCTGATATGGTAGTCCGGGTGTCTCCTGAATATTAATAATAATCTTCACTTTATCTCCCCGGATCTCCAATTTTAGAAACCCCGCTGTAGAACCAACCGTTCCGTTGTGATACTGATAAAAGTATGTAATTTTTCTCTTAAAACTTAGCACTTGTCCACACTCCCTTTTGAATTCATTCTATGCAGGAATGTGGAAATATATACCATTAAACTTCATAAATATGATATTTTAATGCATTTACATGTTTTCTTGCAACACATCACTTAATGTCGCAAACTGCTCTAAAGTTAATGCCTCTCCCCGGATCGTTGGAGAAAGTCCCAATTGCCCTAACGCATCGACAACCTGTTCTTTTGTTACCGGAATTCCACCATTTACCAGACTATTCTGTAATGTCTTTCTTCTCTGGTTAAAGGATGCCCGGATAATGGAAAATAAAAACTTCTCGTCTTTTACCTGCACCGGTGGATTCTGCCAACGGTTCAGACGGATCACCGCAGAACCAACATTTGGTCTTGGAATAAAACAATTCGGCGGTACATTTGCTGCGATATACGGCTCCGCATAAAACTGAACCGCAAGCGATAATGCACCATAATCTTTTGTTCCCGGCTGTGCCTGCATCCTCTGTGCAACTTCCTTTTGCACCATAACCGTTATATTATCCAACGGAACATGACTTTCAAACAAACCCATAATGATCGGAGTTGTAATGTAATATGGCAGATTTGCCACTACCTTGATCGGTCTCCCTCCATTCTTCTCATCGACAAGTGCCGCAATATCCACTTTCAAAATATCTTCATTGATCAATGTGATATTGTCATACTCTGCCAGCGTTTCCTGCAAGATCGGTATCAGTGTCTTATCAATCTCCACTGCAATCACCTCTTTTGCCGACTCCGCCAGATACTGCGTCATCGTACCAAATCCCGGTCCGATCTCCAATACCACATCTTCTTTCGTCACACCTGCCGCCGAAATGATCTTTGAAAGAACATGCTCATCGATCAGAAAATTCTGTCCGAATTTCTTCTGAAATGCAAAGTTGTATTTTTTGATTGTTTCTATCGTAACCTGTGGATTACTTAATTTCTCCATATATGCTCCCTGTTTACTCTACTACCAATTTACATGCTAATGCCAGTTTATTCAAAAATGGGATAAAATCCGTCTCCAGACAATCCGCTACCACTTCGGAATCTCCATTACTCAAAGACATTCCCAGATTCTTGACTGCCGTTATCATCGCTTTTCTGTCGATATAGCTGCTCCGTTCATTGATCACAGCCGCACATTGATTATAGACCTCTATCTCCCAGTTGATCCCGGTTATGACTTCATTTAGAAATTCAGATGTATCCTCTAATTCATTCCCACGCAATTCCTTGATCAGCATCTGCAAAGCCGGTATCAGATCGTCACTGTAAGAGATCAGTTCTTTCATAATATTATGTTGTAATTGTTCTCTCTCATCCATATTATTTCTTTCTCCTCTCCAATAACCGTCTGCGAATTTCTCCGGATTCTTCCTTCATTCCGAAATAGCTTGCTCCCGGATTGTGCAACAGCAACTGTCCGGAATGTTCTTCCATTCGTTTCTTTAAATTCTCGCTTGCATTGTTCAATTCTGCAATTGAACGCTCAATTCGTTCTCTTCTCGCAGCCGCAGTCTCCTGACGCTTCTCTCTGCGCTCCGCAACCTGTTCTTCTCTTCTCTGCTGTCTCTGAATTGCCTCTTCTTCTCTTTGCTGCTGTATTGCTGCCAGTTGCTCTTTCGTCTCATTCACAGACTCTGCAATCCGTTCTCTGGTCTCATATACCGTCTCGGCAAGTTTCTCTTTCTTCTCATCCAGCGATTCTGCCAGCCGTTCTCTTGATTCCGCCAACTGTTCTTTTGATTCTGCTACCGATTGGGCAAATTGCTCCTTCCGCTCTTCCACTGTCTCGGCAAAAGCTTCCTTCTTCTCCGCTACCACTTCATTCATACGCTTCTTCAGCTCTTCTGCCTGAATAATCAATGCACGCAGATCCATAGCCTCGCGGAATGCATTTGCAAAGTCATATGCCATACAGATCGTTACAATAAATGTCAGAATATTCACCACATTCTCATTCCACATGGCAATAAACTTCACGATTGGCGGATGGATCACATATACCATCAACAAGCTTAATCCACCCCATGCAAGTGATGAATGCAAACAAATATGTCCTTGAAATTGGAACTTACGATAACTGTAATCCCAATACCGTACCTTGAACAATTTAACCATTGCCACTCCTGTTACATATTCCAAAATTGTCGCTGCAATCATTCCTGCAAAATACACAGCTACCGGATGATGCGCATACGGAAGCGTTACCAATAAGATCAATATTGCCCCTGAACCATATAATGGCAACCATGGACCTTTCATAAATCCTCTGTTTGTAAGCTTATGCGTTCGCAATGACACATATGTCGACTCAAATACCCATCCAAATATACAATAAAAATAAAAATAAACTAACCAACTGTTAAAATGAAACTGCACAGAATCCAACCTTTCTCATTCGTTCTTTCTGCGAATGCTCGCACTTATTGCTTATTGTAACACAAGCCTTCGCATTTGGCTAGACACACTTACCCTTGCACAGCGTGAGTGAGACGGATGATATGTGAGGGCACATGCGAAAGAATATGAA
>JBNMIW010000033.1:0-11855 GCA_050873485.1 Lachnospiraceae bacterium
ACCCCAGCTAGGTAGTTATGATTTATCTTAATATAATATGGAGCACTAGCTCAGTCGGTAGAGCACCTGACTTTTAATCAGGTTGTCGGGGGTTCGAATCCCCCGTGCTTCACTGAAGAGAAGCAGCAATGCTTCTTTTCTTATTTCATGCGGATGTGGCGGAACTGGCAGACGCGCTAGACTTAGGATCTAGTGGGAGACCGTGCAGGTTCAATTCCTGTCATCCGCACTGATAAAAAAGCGAGACACAGATGTGTCTCGTTTTTTTATGGAGCGAACGCCGCCCTTGCCCCCTGTCGGTTCAAGGTCTCCGCTTCGCTCCGGTCGGCGCAAATCCAACGTCCACAGGACGTTGTGCGCCCTATCATCCGCGAGAAAATTCTTTGGCTTTTAAAGTATTTATGATAAGGAAGGGTTTGATTATGAAAAATGATGATCGATCAGATTTGATTTTTGATGATCTTTATGAACCGGATATCTCAGAAATGAATTTGACTGATGAAGAAATGGAAGAAATTCGTAAGGAACATGAACGATTGGGAATTGAAGATTGAAATGGTGAAATTTCTACAATTAGTAGTCCTATCGACAAAAGAACCATAAATTCCTCATAATGTGCAAATTCAAATATTATTTGTATACTTTTTATATAATGTCGTATATATTGGCTAAAACAGTATCTGATTCAATGTAGTCAGTGGAGATATAGGAGAATTAGAATGATAAAGAAGATAAAAATATTGAGCATTGTAGCAGTTCTTTGTTGGATTGCAACAATTGCTTCAAGTGCATATGTGCTATATAATGCGTATAGTAGCATGGATGGAACTATACATGGATTTAATGGCGAGATGCTATATGGAATAGATGCATTTATAGATACTATTCTGATGTATAGTGCCTTTTTGTTTCCGTTTTTTATACTTTGGGGAGTATGTTTGATTGGAGCAATTATTTCAACAGTGAGAGTATTTCATATAAAAAAGAAATCTGAATAATATATAGCGAGTGGAGAGGATATCATTGGTGGAAGTCGTTACAGGATATAGAACAAAGGAAAATACCAAGACACAGATGGTCTTGGTATTTTTCGTATAACTTACTTCTTGATTTTTAATAATGCTTTCCAGGTTGCGTTTCGTGCGGTGATCTCGCCGTCGACTACGCATTTATTCTTTTTCTGAAAAGATTTTACTGCGGTATGGAATTTTGTTCCGGCAATACCATCCGCTTTGCCGCAGTCATATCCTAAACTGTTCAGATATTTTTGAATGGGCAGCACAATTTTATGTGTTCGATTTTTAGTGCTGGATACGGTAATGGTTTTTGACAGGATGGTTTTGGCAGATGCAGTTGATTTTAGTTTTAATATTGTTTTAAGGTCGGATAAGAATTTTGAATGAGTGTATTTGGTGGAGGATGATTTAGATGGAAGGGGAGGAGTGCTGGACAATTTGTTGTAAAATTCAGTTTTCCACAAGTTGTTTTTCGCTTTTGTACCACACCAATATGCCGGACAGATTTTTCCGGTCACATCAAAATGACGGATGACGTGAGATTGTGGGATGTTATATTTTTTCATTAATTTCCGCGTGAATTCCAATGCATTTTGGATTGTTGCAGCAGAGGGATAATATTTACCATCTCTTTTCGTGTCACACAATTCGATGCTGATGCTGTTACTGTTCGTGCAGATCGTATAATATTTTCCGCCGTCGGTAATATTTGTGTTACTGTATTTTGTGCCGCCGACCGCCCATGCAACATAATGGTCGGGAACAGATTGTGTAATGGAGTCATCATCTACAAAATAATGGGCAGAGGATTTTACAGAATTGTTGGCAAAATATCTGGCATTTGATTCGTCGGAATCCCCGTCATTGGCTGTGTAGTGGATTACAATATATTTTATATTAGCTGTGTTTCGCTTTGCACCGTAATTACTGTTTTTAGACAAATGTTTTTTTAAAGTATAGGACATTACATCACCTCCTGCTTATTTTTCAGGTCAAATAAGCTTGCCTCAATCAAGGAATATACATATTCATTAAAGTCTGGATTTTCCAGTTTTAAGCATTTATATGCGGAAGCTGGCAATGCAAAGATGATTTTATTTTTGGCTATGGAGCGTGCTTTTTCCTTTTGTTCATCGGTCCATGCATCGGTGCCTTTAATATTTTTTACTTCGGTTTCATAGACATCTTTGATCACGGACATTACACTTTTTTGCAGAATTTCATTATAGTTATCAATTTTTCTGGCTTCAGCGTATTGTTTTAACTCATTTCCGATGTATGTTATGACAGGTAATAACACAACCGTCCAGATTGTAAGGATAACCTGGTTCCAATCCAGGCTGTTTGACAGGTGATTCATTCGATCATACCTCTTTCAGATTCTTTTAATGAAATGATGGATATTCATACTACTATATATTATTAATCTTGCAGGACTTTGTGACAGGATAGTCAGAAGAAAGGTTCTGATCGCAGATCAAAGTTGTTTGTGTTCGTGTGATTTACAACTTGACACTCTATAATATAAAAATTATAATAGAATCATCTGAGATTATGAACGGACTTCTGAAGTGACACTTAGGAGTCTATTTCTTTGCGTTAGAAACAGAGTTCTGTTTGGTGGATAAATATAGAAATGGAGGCGGGTATGGAACTTCAACAGTTACAGTATTTTATGGTGGCAGCACAATATGAACATATTACAAAGGCTGCCAATTCTTTGCATATTGCACAGCCTGCATTGTCCCAGTCGATCAAACGATTGGAACAGGAGCTGGGTGTAAAGTTATTTGATCGTCGAAAGGGTGGTATTACATTAAGTGCACCGGGAAAATTGCTGGTAGAAGAATTGAAACCGATCATGAAGAGTCTGGATGATCTGCCGAAGAAATTAGCAGATACAGCGAGAAAGCAGCATATGACAATTCATATAAATGTATTGGCGGCATCTGTCTTAGTAACCAATTGCATTATTGCATACAAAGAGAAACATCCAGATGTGAATTTTCAGTTTGTGCAGAGTCCTTCCTCAATGGATTATGATCTTTGTATTACAGCAACGTTACCGAAACGTTCAACGGCGGCAAATCAGACAATTTTAGAGGAGAAGTTTTTCCTTGCAGTTCCGTCTTCGTCACCGTATGCAGATTATAAAGAGATCGAATTGGCGGATGTATCGGAAGAAGGCTTTATTGTTATGACGAATACGAGACCGATCCGTAGCATCTGCGATCAGTTTTGTTTTGAGGCAGGATTTTCACCGGATATTGTGTTCGAAAGTATGAATTTTGAATCTGTACGAAGTCTGATCAGTGCCGGATTAGGTGTTGGTTTCTGGCCGGAATATTCATGGGAAAGTATCTGGCAGAAGTCGCAAAATGTTGTATTATTGCCAATAAAGAGTCCGGAATGTAAGAGGGATATCATAATTACTTATAATCCGCAGTTTTCGGATAATCCGATCGTAAAAGATTTTTATGAATTTTTAATTCAGTTTGCGTTAGACTGCAAAGAGGAAAATGAGCGTAACCGTCAGATGAATGGGCGCAACTAAGGGGAAAGGAACAGTAAAATGAGCATAAATGATAAGATTGCTGCAAAGCGGCTGGAGCATTTTCAGACCGGAATTTTTGCAGAATTAAATGACAAAAAAGATGAGATGGAGCAGCAGGGCAAACATATATACAATCTGTCGGTAGGAACTCCTGATTTTGAACCACCGAAGCATATTATGGATGCGGTGTTAGAGGCTGCGAGCAAGCCGGAGAATTATAAGTATTCACTGAGAGATATTCCGGAGCTTTTAGATGCGGTATCCGGTTATTATAAGAAACGCTTTGGCGTTGATATTGCCCCGGACTGTATTACGGGGGTGCATGGAACCCAGGAAGGGATGGGACATGTCGGAATGGCATTATTAGACGAGGGAGATCTTGTGTTATTGCCAAATCCCGGTTATCCGATCTTTGAAGCGGGATCATATTTAAGTGGTGCCGATATGTATTTTTATGATCTGAAGGAAGAAAATGATTTTTTGCCGGTACTTTCGGACATTCCAGAGGAGATTGCGAAGAAAGCAAAGCTGATGATCGTTTCCTATCCGTATAATCCGGTATGCCGGACAGCACCTCGGTCATTTTATGAAGAATTGGTTGCATTTGCTAAGAAATATAATATTTTTGTTATTCATGATAATGCATATTCTGATATTATTTATGATGGAAAAGTGGGAGAATCGTTTTTGTCAGTGCCGGGAGCAATGGAGATTGGAGCAGAATTCTTCTCCTTGTCTAAGTCATTTAATGTAACGGGTGCGCGTGTATCATTCTTTTTGGGAAGAAAAGATGCAGTAGATGCGCTGAAGTTATTGCGCAGTCAGTTTGATTTTGGAACATTTCTTCCGATTCAGTATGGTGCAATTGCAGCATTGAATGGCTCCAATGAGTTTGTAAAGAAACAATGTGCGGAGTATCAGAAGAGAAGAGATGCGCTTTGTGGCGGCTTCCGCAGTATTGGCTGGAATGTACCGGATAGTCAGGGAACCATGTTTGTGTGGGCACCGGTGCCGGAAGGATATGCAAGCTCTAGAGAGTTCTGTATGACGATGGTGGAACGCGCAGGTGTGCTGTGTACACCGGGTGATGCATTTGGAACCGGTGGAGAAGGATATGTCCGGTTTGCACTTGTGATGCCGCCGGAGGAACTTACAAAGGTTGTTCAGGCAGTGGATGAAAGTGGAATCTTACACAGGTCATAACAAAAAGTTATTACAACATAATTTATAATTGTTTGACAATCTGAATTCAGACAGATATACTATGAATTAGTTGAGAAATACTGATAAGAAATAGTTATAACAGTGCTACGAAACCGATGAGTAAGAAGAGTAGGCTATTGTAAAGCTATACAGAGAGCTGTGGTGGTGAGATACAGCAAGTGGTCGATAGGTGAATGGACTTACGAGGGTGGCTTGAAATGCGATATGCAGAGTAGGTGCCAACGGGAACCTGTCCGTTATCAATAGGGTGCATATGACAGTATGTATGAAGAGTGGATGCAATGCATCAATTTGGGTGGTACCGCAGAAGTTGTTTATTAGGCTTTTGTCCCTTTCAGGGACAGAAGCCTTTTTTCATGTTCGCATTATTGTGCAAGGCAAAATCGAGGTTGCATGTATTAACATGAGAGAAGAAAGGAGTGCAGATATGTTTCCAAACTACGAGACGGCAAAGCAATACGAAAAAGAATATAACATGATTCCGGTGTGCAAAGAAATATACGCAGACATCGTAACACCGATCACCCTGCTTCGCAGACTAAAAGAAATCGACAATCGTTATTATTTATTAGAAAGTGTAGAGGGTGGAAAACAATGGGGACAATATTCTTTCTTGGGAGTGAGTCCGTTATTACAGATCAGTTGTAAAGATGGCGTAGTGAGAATGCAGAGTGGAGCGATGGTAACGGAGCAGAAACAGGATGCATATGAGGCACTTCGTAATCTGATCGCACAGTATCATTCTCCATCCATTCCGGGAATGCCAAGTTTTACAGGTGGTCTGGTTGGATATTTTTCTTATGAAATGATCGGATATGCGGAACCCAAATTGCATTTGAAAAAAAGTGATTTTGATGATTACAAGTTGATGTTGTTTGATAAAGTAATTGCCTACGATCATCTGAAACAGAAGATCAGTGTGATTGCAAATTATCGAAGTGAAGATGGAGAGAAAGGTTACAAAAAGGCACTGCTTGAGATTGAAAAAATGATCCATCTGATTCAGGATACTACGCCATTAGCGGAGGAAGAGGCAGATAAGAATGTGGAATTTACCTGTAACCTTTCAAAAGAAGAATATTGTGATATGGTGGAGCAGACCAAGCATTATATCCGGGAGGGTGATATTTTTCAGGGCGTTATTTCCAGAAGATTCGAGGCGGATTATAAAGGCAGTCTGATCAATACATACCGGGTATTACGGACAACGAATCCATCTCCTTATATGTATTTCATTGGCTGTGAAGATATGGAGATTGCAGGAACCTCTCCAGAGACAATGGTGAAACTGGTAAATGGCAAACTTACAACATTTCCGGTTGCAGGCACAAGAAAAAGAGGAGAAACAGCGGAGCAGGATGCTGCATTAGAGACGGAGCTGTTAGATGATAAAAAGGAATGTGCAGAACACAATATGTTAGTGGATCTGGCAAGAAATGATATTGGAAGACTGGCACAGTTTGGTACGGTAGAAGTGGAAGAATATATGAAGATTCACCGATTCTCCAAGGTAATGCATATTGCATCTACGGTAGTTGGTCAGATCCGGAAAGACAAAGATGGATGCGATACCATTAAGGCAATGCTTCCGGCAGGCACACTTTCCGGGGCACCAAAGTTCCGGGCATGTGAGATTATCGACGAATTAGAACCGGTTGCAAGAGGTGTATATGGTGGAGCAATCGGGTATCTGGACTTTTCCGGTAATTTAGATGTTTGTATTGCAATCCGGACAGCCGTTAAGAAAGGCGAGAAGGTATATGTGCAGGCAGGAGCCGGAATCGTTGCGGACAGTGTACCGGAAAGCGAATATATGGAATGTGCCAATAAAGCGGGAGCAGTTATTGAAGCAGTGAAATGTGCAGCGGAGGTGAATGGTTAAATGATATTACTGATTGATAATTACGACAGTTTTTCCTATAATCTGGTGCAGTTGATCGGCGGCATACAGAAGAAACGATATGAAGAAGGAAAGATCAGTGAAGGAGAAAACGATCATTACGGAATCCGGGTAATTCGTAATGATGAGATGACGGTACAGGAGATTGAAGATCTCAAACCGGAATATATCATTTTGTCACCGGGACCGGGAAGACCGGAAAATGCGGGTATCTGTGAAAAATTATTAAGAACATATGACCGCCCGGTTAAGATTCTTGGTGTATGTTTGGGACATCAGGCAATCTGTGAAGCATTTGGCGGCAAGGTCGTATATGCCAAAGAGTTGATGCATGGAAAGCAGAGTGAGATCACCTTTGATTCGGAAGAACCGATCTTCGCCGGAGTACCGGAACATGTTAAGATTGCCAGATATCATTCGCTTGCGGCAGATGCAGCACAAATGCCGGAATGTTTGCAGGTGATTGCACAGACAGAGGATGGTGAAGTGATGGCAGTGAAACACAAGGATAAACAGATATATGGTTTTCAGTTTCATCCCGAATCGGTGCTTACCGAATATGGCAAACAGATGTTAGAAAATTTTTTACAATAGAGAATAGAAAGTGACTTAAAGGAGGAAATGAACATGATTACAGAAGCATTAAAGAAAGTAGCAGCAGGAAATGATTTAACTTATGATGAAGCATATGCATGTATGGATGAGATCTTTAGCGGTGAGGCATCCGAGATTGTGACGGCAGGTTATCTTACTGCATTACATATGAAAGGGGAAACCACAGATGAGATTACCGCGAGTGCAAATGGTATGCGAAATCACGCAGAAGAATTACCGCATGATGGTTTGGATGTATTAGAGATTGTCGGTACAGGTGGTGACTGTGCGAATTCATTTAACATTTCAACAACAAGCGGTATGGTTGCGGCAGCAGCAGGAGTTCCGATTGCAAAACATGGCAATCGAAGTGTATCGAGCAAAAGTGGTGCTGCAGATGTATTAGAAGCATTGGGTGTCAATATTACGATTGCACCGGAAAAGATGGGTGAGGTTTTAAGAAAATGTAATATGAGCTTTATGTTTGCACAGGTGTATCATAAGGCGATGAAATATGTAGCACCGGTTCGAAAAGCACTTGGTATTCCGACGATCTTTAATATATTAGGACCGCTTACGAATCCGGCAAAGGCAGGCATGCAGATACTTGGTGTATATAAGGAAGAATTGGTTGACCAGATGGCACCGGTACTTTCCGGGCTTGGTGTGGAACGGGGAATGATCGTGTACGGTCAGGATTGCTTAGATGAGATATCTATGAGTGCTCCGACTACTGTATGCGAAATTAACCATGGTCAATTTACAAAATATACAATTCAACCGGAAGATTTTGAATTTACAACTTGCGATAAGAGTGAACTGGTTGGCGGAGATCCTACAGAAAATGCACAGATCACGAAGGATATCTTAAGTGGAAAAGAAACAGGGGCAAAGAGAAATGCAGTTGTTATGAATGCAGCAGCTTGTATTTATATTGCAGGAAAAGCGGATACACTTCAGGCGGCTGCAAAGATTGCAGAAGACATGATTGACAGTGGAAAGGCAATGCAGGTATTGGAACAGTTTGTAAAATTGACCAATGCATAGCCGGTAATGGAAAGGAGTTATCATGGCAGCAGATATTTTAGAGCGGATTGCGGCAGATAAACGGATACAGGTTGCAAAAGAGAAAGAAGAGATTTCTCTTGAGCAGATGAAAGAGCGGGCATTGGCGACAAAGAGTACGCTTCCGGATTTTGCTTTTGAGCAGGCATTACGCAATAAAAATATGTCATTTATCTGTGGGGTGAAAAAGGCCTCTCCATCGAAAGGGTTGATCGCTGAGAATTTTCCTTATGTGGAGATTGCGAAAGAATATGAGAAAGCAGGAGCCGATTGTCTGTCTGTATTGACGGAGCCGAAGTATTTTCTTGGAAGTGATCAGTATTTACAGGAAATACGGAAAGAAGTTGCCATACCGATCTTGCGAAAAGATTTTACGGTAGATGTATATCAGATCTATCAGGCAAAAGTGATTGGTGCAAATGCAGTATTACTAATCTGTGCATTGTTAGAGAAATCATTTTTAGCAGAATGCATTGGAATCTGTCAGGAATTAGGATTGACTGCTTTAGTGGAGGCGCATGATGAGAACGAGATTGCGATGGCAGTCAGGGCCGGCGCAAGAGTGATTGGCGTAAACAACCGGAATCTCAAGGATTTTACGGTGGATATTCATAACAGTACCAGGCTGCGTGCCTGTGCACCGGAAGGTACATTGTTTGTTGCCGAGAGTGGGATTCGGACCAGAGAGGATGTAGCAGCATTTGAGGAGCAGAAAGTAAATGCGGTTCTGATCGGTGAAACGTTGATGCGTGCACCGGACAAAGCACAGAAGTTAGCAGAACTTAGAGGAAATGCTTATGCAGATTAAGATATGCGGGCTGAAACGAACAGAGGATGTGGAATATGTGAATGCATCCAAACCGGATTATGCAGGGTTCGTCTTTGCCGGAACGAAAAGGCGGATTACACCGGCTATGGCAAAGCGGTTGAAAGACCGGATGAACCCACAGATCCGGACGGTTGGAGTCTTTGTGGATGAAAACATAGAAGTGATTGTACAACTGGTAAAGGAAGGCACTCTTAATATTGTGCAATTGCATGGAAATGAGGATGTGCAGTATATTCAATCCCTGAAACAACAATTGCAATTGGCAGGCTGTATGGTGCCGATCATTAAAGCGGTTCGGGTGCAAAACAGAACACAGATAGAGGAGGCAGACAGTCTTCCGGTTGACTACCTGTTGTTGGATGCATTTCATGCCGATGAATATGGTGGAAGCGGAAAGGTGTTTGATCATAATCTGATCCCGCCGCTTACCAAACCCTACTTGTTAGCGGGCGGCATTGACCGGGAGAATGTAACACCGATATTGCAAATATTAAAGGATAAGAACAATTTACCGGTTTGTGTAGATGTGAGCAGTTCTGTTGAAACAGATGGAGTAAAGGATGCTGCGAAGATAGATGCACTCGTACGTCTCGTCCATCAGTTATAATGATAGCGAATAGGAAATACAAAGAAGAGGAGATAAGAAATGAGCGAAACAGGAAGATACGGAGAATATGGAGGACAATATGTACCAGAAACGCTTATGAATGCGGTACATGAATTAGAGGAAGCATATGAGCATTATAAGAATGATCCGGAATTTAATCGGGAATTAGAGGATCTGCTTAAGAATTATGCAGGTCGTCCATCACTGTTATACTATGCAGAGAAGATGACCAAAGATCTTGGTGGCGCAAAGATCTATCTGAAAAGAGAAGATCTCAATCATACCGGATCACATAAGATCAACAACGTATTAGGTCAGGTGCTGCTTGCAAAGAAAATGGGAAAAACGCGGGTAATTGCAGAAACAGGAGCCGGACAGCATGGAGTGGCTACGGCTACGGCAGCAGCGTTGATGGGAATGGAATGTGAGATCTTTATGGGTAAAGAGGATACGGAACGTCAGGCACTCAATGTATTCCGTATGGAACTGCTTGGTGCGAAGGTACATCCCGTAACAACCGGAACCATGACGTTGAAGGATGCCGTAAACGAGGCGATGAGAGAATGGACATCCCGTGTGGATGATACATTATATGTATTAGGTTCTGTTATGGGACCACATCCGTTTCCGATGATCGTGAGAGATTTCCAGAGCGTGATCAGTAAAGAGAGCCGCCAGCAGATCTTAGAGGCAGAAGGAAAGCTTCCGGATGCAGTGGTAGCCTGTGTGGGTGGTGGAAGTAATGCAATGGGATCATTTTACGAGTATATTAAGGATGAAGGTGTTGCATTGATCGGCTGTGAGGCAGCGGGACTTGGTGTAAACAATCCGAAGAATGCGGCAACGGTTGCAAATGGTTCTATGGGTATTTTCCACGGTATGAAATCTCTGTTTTGCCAGAACGAGTATGGACAGATCGCACCGGTATATTCCATTTCCGCAGGATTAGATTATCCGGGAATCGGGCCGGAACATGCATGGTTAAATGAGACCGGACGTGCGACTTATGTGCCGATCACAGATGAGGAGGCAGTAGAAGCATTTGAATATTTGTCAAGAACCGAGGGAATCATTCCTGCGATTGAGAGTGCACATGCGATTGCACAGGTAATGAAGATTGCAGGCAAGATGGATAAGGATCAGATCATTATTGCAACTGTTTCCGGACGTGGTGACAAAGATGTAGCAGCAATTGCAAGATATAGAGGAGTGGAGATTTATGAGTAGAATTAGTGACGCATTCGCAAAGGAAAAAGCATTTATTCCATTTATTACCGGAGGAGATCCGGATATAGAAACAAGTTACGAACTGATCAAAGCAATGGCAAAAAGTGGAGCCGATATTATCGAAATCGGAATTCCATTTTCAGATCCGATTGCAGAAGGACCGGTTATTCAGGAAGCCGATCTTCGGGCGCTTGGTTCGGGTACAACGACCGATGCATTATTTGACATGGTTGCCAAACTGCGAAAAGAGATTGATACACCATTCATATTTATGACGTATATGAATCCAATCTATGTATATGGAACGGAACGTTTTATGGAACGGTGTGCAGCGGTCGGCATTGATGGTGTGATCGTGCCGGATGTACCGTTTGAGGAGAAGGCAGAACTGTCCGGTGCATGCAAAAAATATGGCGTTGATCTGATCTCTATGATCGCACCGACATCCAAAGAGAGAATTGAGCGAATTGCAAAAGAGGCAGAGGGCTTTATCTATTGTGTATCCTCATTAGGTGTAACGGGTGTGCGTTCCGAGATTACAACCGATATCGGAGCAATGGTGCAACACGTTAAGGCAGTAACGGATACTCCGGTTGCCGTTGGATTCGGAATTTCAACACCGGAGCAGGCAAAGAAAATGGCAGCATTGTCAGATGGAGCAATTGTAGGAAGTGCTATCGTAAAACTGGTAGCGAAGTATGGAAAAGAGGCTGTTCCATATGTATCGGATTATGTGAAGGATATGAAGGAAGCTGTCCTCAACGCATAGAAAAACTTTCCCTTGCACAGCGTGAGCATGACGTAGGGTGCGAAACAGATAGAATACAAAAGCAGTTGTA
>JBNMIW010000034.1:0-11823 GCA_050873485.1 Lachnospiraceae bacterium
ACCCTATGCATATAAAAAAGCCTTGGAACATTTGATAATAGCAAATTACTTTGATACTAATAAGGTAATTTTGATAAAACGAGAAAGAAAGGAATGGATTGGAGATGAAGAGTATTCAATAATGGCTATAATGAATATTGGTATCGGAAAAAGTTATGCATATTACAACGAAGCTGGATCTTATTCTGATGAAGGAAGACATTATGCAATAGATTTATTACAAAAGCTAACAAAGTTGGGAGTTTCTTGTATTGAAAAACAATTTTCTGATGGGGAAGAAATTGATGAAATATTACCTTATATCATAAAAGATTTAGAATAAGTTATTAATGAATTGTATTGTAGAAAAATTCAAATGTTTTTTTGAATGAAAGGGTAGAAGTGTTGCATCTATAATACAAATTCTTGGCATGTTGAGACGGTAGAGTTGATGTTAAGGGAAGATAAATAAAAGCCAAAAAGTAGTGTATTTCCGGGCTTTTGCGAGGTGAGCATTATCAGAGAATTTGAAAGAAGGACTATTCGATCTCCAATAGGCAAAGAAAAGTGGTGTAAAAGAACGATTGATGTTGTATTGAGTAATGAGGAGTAGTAATGTGATAAAAGATGAGAATGGTAGGCGGAGGAAAAGTAAGAAGTATATGTCAAAGAAAAATGTAGTGGAGGAATATCAATGTCAGAAACAACGATAGCGACGCTTATTGGTTCGGGAGTGACTTTGATTACAACGGTGGTCACTTTGATTATAAATTCACTGATTGAGAAACATAAGTGTCGAATGGAAATCCAACAAAAAAAGTATGAGGTAAAAAGGGAAATACTAAATGACATATATAAAAAACTGATTTGTATTGTTAATCAGTATCCTAATTCATCACCGAATGATGTTTTGCAATATGTTGAATATGCACCAAACTATTCATTGGAATCGTTTAATGCTGTATTAAAGAGTTTGGATTATCAGATTGAAGATTACAAAGAACAATTAAATAATGCAAATATTAATTGCGAGACAAAGAGCGATATTGATACGCAAATATCTAATAGAGAATATGCGAAAAAAAAGATATCCGAGATACGAGATGAATATTATATGGCCAGAGATAGATATAAATCATTTTGTAAATCTGATAAAGCGGTATTTGATCTTTATGCAGGACAAGATGTTCGAAATTGCCTTGTAGAATTTGAAGTGATTATCCATAATGTTTTTATTTGTGGTCATAGTGTGGGTGATGTTGATGATCCATTAAATAACAGAATCGAAATAATTCGGGAAAAAATTATTAACGATATGAGAAACGATATTGGAACGTATTAAAGGTGGAATTCCTTAAATGTTTTATGCCCTTGGTGCAGGCATTACATGATTTAGGAAGATTTGCAACACCAGTAGGAGCTAGAAAGAAAAATATTGAAAATGAGTGTTTCATGGACGAGGTGATAATTGAAACTAGAGGAAAAACAAAGGTGAATAAATTTTAAAATAAATTTGCTCTGCAGGAAACTATTTTGATGGATCAGGGTATATTGATAGGAGTGTAAAAGGCGTAAATATAGAATACAAATCTGATGTGTTTGCAGAGCTGTATATGCTTATGACATTTTGAATGGGGAGCTTGACATATCAGTTAGTCTAGACTAACACATATCCATACACCCACAATCCTATAAGAATCATTAGAATACGGAGGTCTTAAGAAACATGAACCTATTATTAGAAAGCATTATTTTTATTATATTTGTTTATGCAGTTATCGGTATTAGCACGGTAAAGAAGGGAAAGCTTGGCATGATACAGGAATATCCCAAAGCGATTCAGGATCGTTGCAGGGAACTGGGACTAATAGAAGAAGATGCCGACAAGCTGACGAAGAAAGCAACCATTGGAAAATTAGGAGTTTTCTGTGGTTATATGATCTTGCAGACGGTGTTAGCGTATTATATTGGCGGCGCACGAACCTTTGTGGAAGGCTGGCTACAGGGATACATAATGTGGATAGCCGAGATGTGGTTTGATGCACTGGTGGTAGATTGTCTGTGGTTTTGTCATAGTAAGAGAATGATCATTCCGGGAACAGAGGATTTGGTAGATGCCTACCATGATTACTGGCATCACATCAAGTATGCAGTAATCGGAATGTTTACGCAGGCGGTGATTGCCCTTCCGGTAGGATTATTTGTTATGTTGCTGGCAAGACTGTGATAATGCCATAGGGGAACTGGCAAATAATAATTCCGGAAAGTACAATTAGGATTAGAAGTCCTAGAATCATTCCGATAATCTTAAGTTTTCTGTGCGTTTTCTTCATATGAATTCTCCTTTTCAATCCATTTAATATAAATAGTAGAAAATAATATATGTTGCTTGAATGGCCATATATTGCATAACATGCAGGATCATAACAGAAAAGACGGCGGAAATATCATCCGTTTTGTTGTTTTGAATCCATTTAGCAACAGAATGAACAGATCCATAACAAAATACAACTAAATGAGAAACCTTATCATCAACTCTATTGACGTTGATAAAATAACAGTGTTATTATAACACTGTTATGTGAAGGGCAGGTATACACAATCAAATCGGAAATACAAACCCGGTGAACGTATAGGAGAACACAGATGCGGAAAGAAACAGAAGGTGTAACGGAGATCTTAATAGAGAGTGCGAAAAATGAATTTCTGACAGTGGGATTTCATGATGCCAGTCTGCGTAGAATTTCAGCCGCCAGTGGAGTCAGCACGAATTCCATTTATACAAGATTTGGTGATAAGAAGGGACTGTTTACTGCAATTGTGAAAGAGCCGGCGGAAGAATTGATGCGTATCTATCTTGCAAGTGTAGAGAAGGCAACCCATTCCCCCAATATGGATGAGGCAGAGGATGCAGGAGACGAGGGTACGGATCTGGTGTTGCAATATATCTATCAGCATATGGATGAGATCCGGCTGCTCTTTTGTTGTTCGGCGGGCACGGAATATGAAGGATATTTTGATCAGCTTGCAGCGATTGAGGAATCCTATTATAAGGAGTTAGTGAAGCATTATTCCACATCGGATACGACTGTGGATGATTTCTTTGTACATGTCTATTGCAGGAACGGCTGGCAGTATGTATATGAACTGATCACACATAACAAGAGCTATGAACAGGCGGTAGAATTCATGAAGAATGTTAGACAGTTCAATTATGCAGGATGGAAGGCAGTGATCGGACTGTAAATATAAGGGCGAATGCCCTTTTCTCTTTGTGTATAGGTTAGTATATGCTAACTTATGATAGAATGAACAAACCAGACAGTGTCTGGAAAGTCTAAAGTTAAGGAGGAGACACAATGAAGACAAAGAAACAAAGTGCGATGTCAAGACTAATGGGCATTGCGGGTAATCACAAGTATTTCTCGTATGCATCCTGTGTGTTAGCAGCGATCAGTGCATGGATTGCACTCATTCCATTTTATGATGTTTGGTGCATTATAAAAGAAATTTTAGAGGTAAGACCGAATTATGAGCAGGCAACTCATATTACAACATACGGCTGGCAGGCGGTGGGCTTTGCGGTGCTTGGAATGGCATTTTATATTGCGGCACTGATGTGTTCCCATGCAGCAGCATTTCGTGTGCAGTCAAATATGAGAACTCTTATGATGGAACATATTATGAAGCTCCCGCTTGGATATGTTGAGACAGAGGGAACAGGTAAGATTCGTAAGATCGTAAATGATTCGAGTGCAGCGACAGAGACATTTCTTGCACATAATCTTCCGGATAAAGTAGTGTCAAGAGCAACACCGATCGGATTGCTTGTTATGATGATGGTATTTGACTGGCGGTTAGGTCTGATCAGTCTGATTCCGGCAGTGATCGCATTTATCTTAATGGGTTCGCTGATGATGGGACCGAAGATGGCAGAGGATATGAGACAGTATCAGAATGCATTGGAGACAATGACATCCGAAGCAGTGGAATATGTCAGAGGTGTGCCGGTTGTGAAGACTTTCGGGCAGACCGTATTTTCGTTCAAGCGTTTCAAATCAGCAATTGATGATTACGAGAAATGGACGATCGGTTATACAAAGAACATGCGGATTCCGATGACCTGTTTTACGGTTTCCTGCAATGGTATCTTTGCAGCGTTGATCATTGCGGCATATAAATTAGGTGGTAACAATATTACAGATACTTTTGTGTTGAATCTGTTCTTCTATATTTTGATCACGGCTACGCTGACGACAACCTTAATGAAGGTGGCATATGCCGGTGAATCGCAGATGTTAGTGGAAGATGCATTGAACAGAATGGATAATATCCTGAATGTGGAGCCGCTTGTCGACAATGGTAAGAATGAGCAGCCAACGAATGCATCCATTGCAATCGAGGATGTGACGTTTGCGTATGATGAGAACAAGGGAAATGCGATCGATCATATATCCATGAACATCAAAGAGGGTGAGCATGTTGCTTTTGTAGGACCGTCTGGTGGCGGGAAGACAACACTTGCTTCATTAGTAGCGCGTTTTTGGGATGTGAAGAGTGGAAGTATCCGGATCGGCGGCGTGGATGTGAAGGACATTGATCCGAAGGAATTGATGAAGCAGGTTTCTTATGTATTCCAGGATAGTAAGCTTCTTAAGATCAGTATTTTGGAAAATGTCAGAATGGGAAGACCGGATGCGACAGATGCAGAAGTCATGGAAGCACTCAAAGCGGCACAATGTATGGATATTATTGAGAAGTTCCCGGAGGGTGTACATACGATGATCGGATCAAAAGGAATTTATGTATCCGGTGGTGAGGCACAGCGTCTGTCGATCGCAAGAGCCTTTCTTAAGAATGCACCAATCCTGATCTTAGATGAGGCGACCGCATTTGCAGATCCGGATAATGAGAGACTGGTGCAGAAGGCATTTGAGAATCTGGCAAAGAATAAGACGGTTATTATGATCGCCCATCGTTTATCAACCGTAACAAATGCAGACTGCATTTATGTATTAAAGGATGGCAAGATCGCAGAGAGCGGTACGCATGATGTATTAACAGCGACAAATGGTATCTATACTCATATGTGGAATGAATACAATCAATCTGTTAACTGGCAGGTAGGAAGGACAGGTGAGACAGCATGATAGAAAAATTAAAGCATAAATATGCACTTTCCGATAAAGGTGCAAAGGCAATGATACAGGCATTTGTGTCTGTTACGATCTCGAATCTTGTATTAATGATTCCGGTAGGATTATTATATGTATTGGCATCTTATCTGTTAGATGGCAGTCTGCCAAAGGATAAGGTAACTTTCTTTACCGTCGGAATTATCGCGGCCCTGGTTTTGATCGCGGTTACAACGTATATTCAGTATAATGCAACATTTCTTTCTACCTATGTGGAAAGTGGCGTGAGACGTAGAATGTTAGCGGAGAAATTGAGAAAATTACCATTATCTTTCTTTGGTAAGAAAGATCTGTCCGATCTGACCAATACGATCATGTCCGACTGTGCATTGATTGAAACGGGAAGCTCGCATTGGATTCCGGAATTGGTTGGTGCGTTTGGTTCGACGACAATTATTATCATCAGCTTGTTGTTCTTTGACTGGAGAATGGCATTGGCCGCTATCTGGGTGATGCCGATCGCATTTATTATTGTACTTTCTTCTAAGAACGTGATGAGTAAAGTACATGCAAAGAGTATGGAATACAAATTAAGCTGTTTAGATGGCATTCAGGAGGGACTGGAAACCATTCGTGATCTGCGATCTAACAACATGACCGATTCTTATATGGTTGGGCTGAACAAGAAGATCAAAGCAGTAGAGGATCATTCAATCGTGGCTGAGTTTTCCAATGCAGCATTTGTATGTTCTGCACAAATGATTCTGAAATTAGGAATTGGAACCGTAGCGGTAACCGGAAGTATTCTTCTTACCAAGGGTGAGATCAGTGTACTTACATTTTTCATGTTCCTGTTAGTGGTGACCAGAATGTATGAACCGTTGCAGATCGCATTGCAGAATCTGGCAGCGATTATCAGCTTGAACACAAACTGTGCGAGAATGGATGAGATCTTATCGCATGAGGAACAGACGGGTAGAGAAAACCTGAATAATAAGGGATATGATATTGCATTTGGCCATGTGGCATTTTCTTACAAGGATGGCGAGCAGGTACTTCAGGATGTCAGCTTTGTGGCAAAGCAGGGTGAAGTTACTGCATTGATCGGACCATCCGGTGGTGGTAAGACAACCGTTTCCCGTCTTGCCGCAAGATTCTGGGATAACAACAAAGGTACGATCACCGTTGGCGGCATGAATGTATCCGAGATCGATCCGGAGCAGTTGTTATCGATATATTCCATCGTATTTCAGGATGTGACGTTGTTTAACAATACGATCATGGAGAATATCCGAATCGGTAAAAAGGATGCAACGGACGAAGAGGTAATGGAAGCGGCAAGACTTGCTAATTGTATCGATTTTGTGGAGAAATTGCCGGATCAATGGAATACAATGACCGGAGAAAATGGTTCCGAACTTTCCGGTGGTGAGAGACAGAGAATTTCGATTGCAAGAGCATTTTTAAAGGATGCACCGATCATTTTGATGGATGAGGCAACTGCATCTTTAGATGTGGATAACGAGTCAGCAATTCAGGAATCTATTTCAAAGCTGATTCAGAATAAGACCGTATTGATCATTGCACACCGTATGCGTACCGTAGATGGTGTAGATAAGATCGTGGTATTAAAAGATGGTACGGTAGCAGAGCAGGGAACACCGGAGCGGTTGAAACAGCAAAATGGTATTTACAAGCATATGGTTGACTTGCAGTTGCAGTCCGAACAGTGGAAATATCAATAGGAGATGTATGTCATATATTGTCGAAAAAAGGCAAAATAAGTATAGTCATACGAACCGGAGTCTGATATAATAACTGCATATTAGTCGAACAGGGATAACCGTTATTGTCTTAGATGGACAATAACGGTTATTTACAACATGGGGAGTAATCAATGAGTTATTTTTATTTAATTTGTTTTGTTCTTACATTTATATTATTTTTGTGGCAGGTTCTTTCAGATGAGAGGAGAAGCGTAACACAGCATATTATGTTGTTTGTTGCCGTTGTTGCCAATGGGGGATATTGTGCACTGCTGCATGCGTCGAATCTGCAGGAGGCAATTCTTGCCCAGAAGATTATTTATATTGGTGGTTGTTTCTTGCCGATGCTTTATTTTATAACGGTATGTGAGATCTGTCATGTGAATATTAAGAGAGGGATTCTTTGCGGATTATATGCAGTACAGGGAATCGTCTATGGAAGTGTGTGCACAATTGGCAGGATGGACTGCTATTATAAGCAGGTACAATTTCATGTTCAGAATGGAATGCCGTATCTTACAAAAGAATATGGACCGTTGCATATGCTGTATGTAATAACGATGTATCTGTACTTTGCATTGGCATTGGTCATAGTGGTAAGGGCAGTGTATAAGAGAAAGTCGATCAGTACTAAGAATGTGGTGATCATGTTGATCTCTTTCTTCCTGGCAATTGCATGTTATGTGAGCGAACGAGTGCTTGGACTGAAGTTTGAGATTATGCCAATGGCATATATTTTGCTTTTCTCCGGCTCAAGCCTGCAATCGTATCAATCGAATCTTTTTACAGTAGAAGAGAATAAGAATATTATTGAGGAGCAATTAAGCGAGGTTGGGTTTATTGCATTTGATCGTCAATTGCGTTACAAGGGCTGCAATGCTTATGCGCAACGCGTATTTCCACAATTGGCAGATTGTCATATTGGCAGGCGGATAGATTTGGCAGATGCTGTTTTGCAGAAAAATATAATAGATGGTGTGCGTCGCTTTGCAGATAATTATAGGCATGAACATCACGGACGTGGAACGGATGCAATGACGGGACAGCATGAGCATACGTCGATTGATACGTTTGAACTGGATGGTCATACATATGATTGTATGATACATACTTTGCAGAATTATCGAAACCGATGTGTGGGATTTACGGTGGAATTCCATGATGAGACAGAGCATTATAAAGCATTAGAGCTGTTTGCAAACTATAATAAAATGTTAGAGGCAGATGTAGCAGCTAAGACGAAGCAGATTCGGGAAATACAGCAAAAGACAATTCTGGGTATGGCGCAGATGGTAGAATCCAGAGACTTGAGTACCGGAGGTCATATCAAACGGACAAGCGAAGTAGTACGGATCTTCGCGGATGAATTAAGTAAGATGGATTCTTCACTGACGCCGGAATTTTTGCAATTGGTAATTCGAAGCGCACCAATGCATGATCTTGGAAAGATTGGAGTAGATGATTCTATTTTACGGAAACAAGGTAAATTTACAGATGAAGAATATGATAAAATGAAAGAACATGCAGCAAATGGCGCCCGGATTGTGAAAGATGTATTGACGGGTGTAGAGGATGAACGATTTGTTGAAGTGGCTGTGAATGTAGCACATTATCATCATGAGAAAGTGAACGGAAAAGGGTATCCTGACGGACTTAAAGGGGAAGAAATTCCGATCGAGGCTCGAATTATGGCATTAGCGGATGTATTTGATGCGTTGGTTTCGAAACGGTGTTACAAAGAAGCATTTTCTTATGATAAAGCATTTTCGATAATAGAACAGGATGCGGGAACACATTTTGATGAGAGATTAGCAGGCGTATTCTTAAAATGTCGACCGCAATTAGAGAAATTTTACAATCAATATAGTGAGGAATAATAACTAAATATACCTATACCGATAAGGATTTAATGAAAAACATTAAAATCTTGTTGACAAATGATAAAGTCTTGCTATAATAAGATTATCGATAAACATTAAATATTTAATGATAATTGAGTTGATATGAGAAGGAGGACTTTATTATGAAGCCAGAAGCAGTTGTTAAGATTAATAATATGGGTAAGATAGCGGGAATCATTACGTTGATTGCCAAGATCCTTGTAGGAATTGGAATTGTGGGAGTTTTGATTGCAACCATTGCGTTGGCAGCACTTCCCAAAGATTTTTTGAAAGCAACCATTCGAACCGGAGCAACGATATCCGTGGATATGTCGCAGTTTGGTAATTCCTTTTCGAAGGAAGGCCAGAAGGAGATGAAGGAAAGTCTCACGAAGGTGGTAGAGAACGGCACAATTGATATGAATGGGATTACAGCAAAGATATCCAATATTGAAGTGGATGACAAAGGATTTTCGTTAGATGCAGACGGGCAGACCGATGCGATTCCTTTGAAAAAGATCAGTGTATTTATGATCGGAGCCTGGATCAACCTGATCGTGACGATGGTAACGTTGTGGTTTATCGGTGCATTATGTAAGGCAATTAAGAATTGTGATTCTCCGTTTAGTGAAGATGTGATCCGGAAGATGAAGCATTTTGCATATTCCTTAATTCCGTGGTGCGTGGTATCTTCTGTTGCCAATTCAGCGATGTCAAGCTTTTGGTCGAATCATTGGGACTTTAACTTAAGCGTAAACGGCAATATGGTTGTTGTGGTATTGGTTGTGCTTGCACTCACATATATTTTCCGGTATGGAGCCGTATTGCAGCAGGAATCAGACGAGACATTGTAGAATGGAGGCGGAAATTATGGGTAAGATTATATTGCGGCTTGACCGCGTAATGGCTGACCGTAAGATGAGTCTCAATGAATTATCAGAGAAAGTAGGAGTATCGAATGTGAATCTTTCCAAGATCAAGACCGGCAAGGTAAGCGCCATCCGATTCTCTACATTAGAAGCAATCTGCAAGGCACTGGATTGTCAGCCGGGGGATATATTGGAATATGATCCGGATGGGGAATAAGATATATTAGAAGAATTCTCATGGAATAGCGGTTGCATAACCTGTCGGGCTTGTGTACAATAGAGATGCGATAAGAAAGGTGATCACGGCAGAATAATGCGGATTACCGGAAGAAAAGCATTGTAGGAGGCTTTGAATATGAAACAGTGTATGGATGCAGACAATTTACATAGAAGATTAGCGAAGATCATCGGACAGGTGCAGGCGATTGATCGTATGGTAGACGAGGATGTACCTTGTGAGGATGTCTTGTCACAGATCAATGCAGCAAAGTCAGCCCTGCATAAATGCGGTCAGGTTGTGTTAGAAGGACATATTAAGCATTGTGTAAAGGATGGGATTGAGCATGGTGATGCAGATAAGACAATTGAAGATTTCACGAAAGCGGTTGAGCGTTTTGCGAATATGTCATAAAGAATATTGAGTCATGCGAATATGATATGCAGGAGGAAACTCTGGGATAGAATTGTGTTTTATTCCAGAGTTTTTTTGCATTATGAGAAAGATCGGTTAGTAAAGCTATATACGATATGAATTTTAAGAAGATGTGAAGTAAGTGGTAATAGAAGTTCTATGGGTTACAAGATGCTTAATGACAAAAAATATCAATATAGGAATTGACATAGATATACCCCTACGGGTATAATAATTGCAAACAAAAATATACCCATAGGGGTATAAAGACTGGCGCAAAGTAAGAGTATCCAGTCTGGAAAGGAAGCACGATGAAGAAAATAATTGCGAAAATGGAGTGGTTGCTGGAACTTGGCGGAACGAAGAAGGATGTCACGTTTTTAGTAATATCCGGAATTGCGTTAGCACTCAGCTTATCTAAGGTGTTGAATCTACCATTCGATATTGCATGGGTGGCAATCATTTTGTGTGGTGTGCCGATCATTATGGAGGCATTTATCGGATTGGTGACGGAATTTGATATCAAGGCGGACGTGCTTGTGTCGTTGGCACTGATCGCTTCCGTGATTATCCGTGAGGATTTTGCAGCGGGAGAAGTCGCATTTATCATGCAGATCGGTGGACTGTTAGAAGAATTGACAGTTGCAAAAGCAAGAGCAGGAATTGAAAAACTGGTACATCTGACACCACAGACAGCAAGAGTGATCGCGGATAACAAAGAGGAATGGAATGCAACGGGTACACAGAAGGAACATGTAATCTCTGCACAGAATGTCATAGTTGGAAATGTGCTCAGGGTATTGCCGGGGGAGATCATCCCGGTGGATGGTATCATTTTGTCAGGTCAGACTTCCATCAATCAGGCGGTTATGACCGGGGAGTCCATGCCGGTGGATAAAGAACCCGGTGATGAGGTGTCATCCGGTACAGTGAATCAGTTTGGTGCATTTGATATGGAGGCAGTCAAGGTTGGTGAGGATTCGTCCATTCAGCGGATGATCCGTCTGGTGCAATCAGCAGATGCAGGAAAGGCGAAGATTGTAGGACTTGCCGATCGATGGGCAACATGGATCGTTGTGATCGCGCTGACAGCGGCTGCAATTACCTGGATGGCAACGGGAGAGATTATCCGTGCCGTGACCATTCTGGTCGTATTTTGTCCGTGTGCATTAGTGCTGGCAACTCCAACGGCAATTATGGCGGCGATCGGTAATGCGACCAAGCATGGATTTCTGGTCAAAGAAGGGGATGCGTTAGAGCGGCTTGCCAAAGTGACAAAGATTACCTTTGATAAGACGGGAACCTTGACAATGGGTGTCCCGGAGGTGGCAGCAGTAGAAAGTGTTCTGACGGATGTGACAAAGGAACAGTTGCTTGCGTGGGCTGCCGGAGCAGAGAGCACATCAGAGCATCCAATTGGTAAGGCGATTGTTGCATCATATAAGAAACAGACCGGGCATTCCGTATTATCATCGAAACATTTTCAGATGATACTGGGTCAGGGAATACAAGCAATGGTAGAGGACCGGATGATCTTAGCAGGAAATGATCGAATGCTAAAGG
>JBNMIW010000035.1:0-11686 GCA_050873485.1 Lachnospiraceae bacterium
CAGTCGGAGCAGGGATCATGGATTCAATCATATATTGGGGCAAAAGACGGACCACTTGCAGTGATAGAAAATGCTATTTCCCAGATATCATGCGATGGATATGATGAAGAGGACTATGCGAGATATCAGCAAGCATTGGTTGCCGGTACATTAGATGTCAGCGATCATGGCATTGTGCTTGTAAATCATGATAACGTGACATTGAGTGAAGAGGAGATCTATTCAGAGGATACAGTGATGCTGGATAACCGGGAGATGGATTTTACCGATTATCAGGTGGGCGACACAATTGATATTGTGGATATGAATAAGTATTATGAACGTGCCGATAAGGCGTTATCTTCATTAAACAAGGAACACGAACAGCAATTGGAAACATTAGAAGAGCAATTGCGGAAAAAGGAGATTACGCAGGAAGAAAAGGAAAATCAGGAAAGTGATATGAATTCCGAATATTTTACTGCAAGAAATGATACAATCCTGCAGATAAAAAAGGAACTGACGGAAGAAGGTTCATACATTACATATACAATAGAAGGAATTGTAAATGAAGATGTCAATACGCGTTGCAGTGGAGTACATTTTGTTCTTCCGTTGGATAAATTCTATAAACTGACCGGAACGGATGAGAGCATGTCAGTCGGTATGCGGTATCATTTTGATAAGTTTTCTTATATGAAGTTTGGCAACATTGAAGGAGAAATGAATGTTGCGTCCGGCTTAGAGATGGGATATGAGGAGCCGGCATACGCAATGATCTTCGGAATGATCGAAGGTATGAAGAAAGTAATATTTGGAGGAATCTTAGTAGTCATCTTTGTGGTGACGATGACGGCACTGAATATCATGAATACAACGGCAAGCAGTCTGTATCTTAGAAGAAAAGAATTTGCACAGCTTCGGGTGATCGGTATGTCGAAGAAACGATTGACTAAGATGGTCATGTTAGAGGGTGTGATTGCAACGATTGTTGCAAATATAATTGGAATTATCATCGGAGTTTTACTCAGTTACGGATTCTTCCGACTGGTAATCACCTCATTATTCGGATATAAATACAGTGTTTCCATATTGGGAATTGGAATCGGAATGGTGGTATCCGTTTTGATCCTGTGTGGTTCGGTCTATCTGCCGCTTAGGGGATTGAAGCAGGATGTAGCAGCAGATCTGGCAACCGGTGGAGAATAGAGATTGGAGGATAAGAGTATGGATATTGTGACAATGGAACAGGTAACAAAGGTATATGGAGAAAATGAGACGAGAGTGTGGGGTTTACATAATGTTGATCTGACGGTGGAAAAAGGAGAAACGTTAGCGATTGTAGGTGCTTCCGGTTCTGGAAAATCTACCCTGCTGCATGTGATGGGAGGAGTAGATACCCCAACAAGTGGTAAGATTGTTGTGGATGGCAAGGATATTACGAAAATGAATGACGAGCAGATGTCTGTATTCCGAAGAAGAAAGATCGGATTCGTATTTCAGGCATATCATTTGATCCCGGTATTATCCGTGGAGGAAAATATTACAATGCCGATTCTGTTAGATCACAGAAAACCGGATAAAGAATATGTAGAACATATCATGGAATTATTAGGAATTGCAGACCGGAGAAAACATTTACCGAATCAGTTATCCGGTGGTCAGCAGCAGCGTGCTGCGATCGCAAGAGCATTGGCAAATCGTCCGGCATCGATCTTAGCCGATGAGCCAACCGGTGCCTTAGATTCCAAAAACGGTAATGAAGTAATTGCATTGTTACAGAATTCAGTAAAACAGTTGAATCAGACATTGGTACTGATCACACATAACATTGATCTGGCGAGAGAAGCAGACCGGATTGTAAAGATCGCAGATGGTGAGATTGTTGAGTAGGAGGTAGCGTATGAACCGAATGAGAAAATGGATTGCCCGGGGATTATGCGTGTTATTGGCAGTGACCATACTGATTCCGCAAAATGTGCGGGCAACTAATCCAGGAAGTGCAGATACGACCGATATAGTGGCAGGAGTGGATACCGACATTTCAATCAGTAATGTGAATGTGGATGGAGACCGGGCAGGAGAGAAAATTACGGTTTCTTTCCGGGCAGGTGCAGACACGGGCAATCGTAATTATAAGATTACCAATATTGCAAAGATTGTCCCGGTATTAGATGAGACATTTCCATTTGAGACAGACAATGAAGCATATAAAGTGGTTCAGGCGGCCACAGCGACAGTGGATGCATCATATGCATTTACGGCAAAATCTGATTTGCAGACAGGATATTATCCGGTATCGTTTGCAATCACCTATGAACGCAAGGCGGAGGATGGTACGGTGACTTCCTGTTGTGTGACAAAGGTGATCAGCGTGAAACTTCAGGCAAAAGAAGAAAGTACAGCTTCGGATGAGGATGTATCCCTGAAAGTAAAATCTGCTCCGTCCGGTACATATGGAAAGTCCTGCAAGATACAGTTTCAGGCAAAGGCAAAGAACGGGAAGATCGTAAGTGTGACACCGGTTATCTCAGACGGATTTCCGTTTGAAACAGAAGGAGATGCATATCGTTCGATTACCTCAAAAGGAACAACTTCGTTGAAATGTGAGTATGAATTCAAAGTGCGGGAGGATGTAATGACCGGATACCAGATGGTATCATTTTTGGTCGGTTATCAAAAAGATGGCAAGTCTTACGAGACAACACGGTCTGTCAATGTGAAACTGACCGGAAAGAAGAGCAGTTCGGAGGGTGGTGCCGGTGGAGCTGTTTCCGGCAATACGAGTACACCAAGACTTATGGTGACCGGATATGATGTAGGAAAAGACAATATATATGCAAATGAGACCTTTACATTAACATTGCATATGGAAAATACTGCTAAGAACACAATCTCCAATATCAAACTTTCTTTGACCAGTGAAGAGAATCAGTTTATTCCGGAAAATGGAGCAGGTAATGTGTTTATTGAGAGCATGAAGGCAGGTGAGGAGAAGGAAGTTACGTTCCAGATCAAACCGGCTTCCGGATTAGAGGAAAAGAACTATCCGTTATTGGTTAAGACAGAATATGAGAATAGTAAGGCGGAGGCATTTAGTGCCGAAGATACGTTATATATTCCGGTTTCTCTGCGACAAAGATTATCGGTGACAGATGTATATGTAGCCGAGGATTCCATCGAGGTTGGAGATACGGTCGAGCTGAGTGCAACGGTCAACAATTTAGGGGAAGGCAGTCTGTATAATGTGACGGTCTATTTATCCGGTGACAATATAGAAGATTCCTCTTCTTATGTGGGAAATGTGGAACCGGGAAAGAGTGGAACGGTAGATATGTTGACCAAAGCAACGGTTGTCACAGAAGGAGATCACAAGAAAAATAAGATGATCATAACATATGAGGACAAAGACGGAAATGTGCAGGAAGAGACCGTAGATGTTGATCTGCGTGTGGCAGAACCGGTGTATGACAATCTAGAGAAGGTGAAAAATGCCAAGGATTACAGTGGTGTAGCAAAGAAAACGGGAACGGCAGTCATCATTCTTGTTGTGGCTGCAGGTATCATTTATCTTGGCATCCGCAGAAAGAAGAAAAAACAGCAGATCCTGGATGATTTTATAGAAAACGGATCGACTGAGGATGAGAGTGAGTAGATAGAATTCGTGAAGATGAGGAGATCAATATGACGTGGATATGGCATATGTGTATAACGAATATGAAACAAAGAGGTGTCCGGACGTTACTTACGATCCTTGGTGTAGTGATCGGTGTCATTTCCATTGTCTCTTTGCTTGCAATCGGAATCGGGGTAAAGAAAGAACTGTTGTCTACGGTAGAGCAGACCGGCAGTGTTACAGAGATTACCGTTTATGGGGAGACAGAAGGAAAGAGGAAAGACCGGATGCTTACGGATCGTAAGATTGCAGAGCTCAACCGGATAGAGCATGTGACAACGGTGTATCCGAGACAGATGATGACGGCGGCTGCACAATATGAACACTATACCGGTTATGTGCAGATGATCGCATTACCGGAAGAGTATTTGCAGCAGATGAAGATCAAGAAAGGAGTGATTCCTTCTGAAACCGGAAGAAAACCGGAATTGTTACTTGGAAAAAATGCCATGGATCTGTTTTATAATGAGGCAACCGGTGCCGGTTATGCAGATTCATCCGGTGCGAAGAAAGATCTGCTCCAACAGAATCTGGAGGTTCAGATCGGCATGGAAGAAGAGGCAGAGAAGTATCGGCTGAAGATATGTGGTGTCACAGATACCATGTCGTATGATATATACTGTAATCTGGATGTTATGAAGAAGTATCTGAAACAGAACCGGACAGACGGAGTGGTTGAGGGACAGCCGGTGGATGCAAACGGAAATCCCTATTCGGAATGGATCTATGACAGTGCTGTTGTGAAGGCGGAGGATACGGAGTATGTGGATCAGATCGTGAAAAAGTTACAGGATATGGGATATCAGGTAGAGAACAATAAGGAATTGTTGGATTCTTTGCAGCGGGAGCTTAAGATCGTACAGCTTTTACTTGGCGGAATTGGAATGATCGCATTGATCGTAGCCGTTATCGGAATCGGGAACACCATGACAACATCGGTATATGACCGTATTACAGACATTGGTGTATTGAAAGTGTTAGGCTGCGACATGGATGAACTCCTTTATCTGTTCCTGTTAGAATCCGGAATCCTCGGTGCGATCGGCGGATTGACCGGCATTCTATTGTCTTATGTGATCACGCAATTTGGAATTAATTATTTTGGCGTGAAATTACTTTCAATGCCCAAGGGTACACGTCTTGCAGTGATATCACCGAAGTTAGCGATCGGTGCGTTCGTGTTCTCTATTGCACTTGGTTTGATCGCCGGTTATTTTCCGGCACGCTGGGCTTCCAAACTGAAACCGATTGACACATTTAAAAGATAAGGGGAAATGCTAGGGAATTCTTGACAAATAGGGATTGTATGGGTAAAATGAATTAGTTAAAGATGCATATTGTGCGTTTTTGGTGATAAGAGTACACGCACGTAATTATAGAAGCAGGAGGAACGAATTCATGGCAACAGCGTATAATCACAGATTGATTGAAGGCAAGTGGCGTAAGCAATGGGAAGAACACCCGATTAATGTAGAAGATGGTAAGAAGCCGAAGTATTACTGTCTGGACATGTTTCCATATCCATCCGGACATGGTCTTCATGTAGGACATTGGAGAGGTTATGTTATCTCAGATGTATGGAGCCGTTACAAATTGATGCAGGGATATTACCTGATTCATCCAATGGGATGGGATGCATTCGGACTTCCGGCAGAGAACTATGCGATTAAGAATGGTGTACATCCTGCTATCTCTACTGCAGAGAATGTATCGAATATTAAGAGACAGATCAAAGAGATTGCCGCAATCTATGATTGGGATCGTGAAGTAAATACAACCGATCCGGAATTCTATAAATGGACACAGTGGATCTTCGTTCAGA
This sequence comes from Lachnospiraceae bacterium, assembly GCA_050873485.1. Classification (GTDB taxonomy): domain Bacteria; phylum Bacillota; class Clostridia; order Lachnospirales; family Lachnospiraceae; genus CAG-590. The sequence goes on from JBNMIW010000035.1 coordinate 5,478, forward strand.
TGTTTAAGAAAGGCCTTGCTTACGAGAAGCAGATGCCGATCAACTGGTGTCCGTCCTGTAAGACCGGTCTTGCTAATGAGGAAGTAGTAGATGGTAAATGTGAGCGTTGTCATTCAGAGGTAACGAAGAAGAATCTTCGTCAGTGGATGCTTAAGATCACAGCCTATGCAGATCGTTTATTAGCAGATCTGGATAAGCTTGACTGGCCGGAGAAGGTTAAGAAGATGCAGACAGACTGGATCGGTAAGTCATACGGTGCAGAAGTTGATTTCAAGGTAGACGGAATGGATGAGACAATTACCGTATATACCACACGTCCGGATACATTATGGGGAGCTACTTTCATGGTATTGGCTCCGGAGCATGAATTGGCAGCAAAGCTGGCTACGGATGAGACAAGAGAAGCAGTAGACAAGTATATCTATGATGCGTCTATGAAGTCTAATGTAGACCGTATGCAGGATAAGGAAAAGACCGGTGTATTCACAGGTTCTTATGCGATCAATCCATTGAATGGTAAGAAGACACCAATCTGGTTATCTGATTATGTATTGGCAGATTATGGTACCGGTGCGATTATGTGTGTACCGGCACATGATGATCGAGACTTTGCGTTTGCTAAGAAATTTGATCTTCCGATCATTCAGGTTATTGCCAAGGATGGCAAAGAGATCGAGAATATGACAGAAGCTTACACAGAAGCAAACGGAACGATGATCAATTCCGGCGATTGGAATGGTATGGAATCTTCTGTATTGAAGAAAGAAGCACCGGAGATGATCGAGAAGATGGGATATGGTAAGAAGACGGTGAACTACAAGTTGCGTGACTGGGTATTCTCCCGTCAGCGCTATTGGGGCGAGCCGATTCCAATCGTACATTGTCCGGATTGTGGTGCAGTGCCTGTACCGGAGGATCAGTTACCGGTATTACTTCCGGATGTAGAGAAGTATGAGCCGACAGGAACCGGAGAATCTCCTCTTGCAGCAATTGATTCTTGGGTAAATACAACATGTCCGTGTTGTGGTAAGCCGGCAAAGCGTGAGACAAATACAATGCCACAATGGGCAGGATCTTCCTGGTATTTCTTGCGTTATGTAGATAATAAGAATGACAAAGAATTAGTAAACCGTGAGAAGGCAGACAAGTATCTTCCGGTTGATATGTATATCGGTGGTGTAGAGCATGCGGTACTCCATTTATTGTATTCCCGTTTCTATACCAAGTTCTTACATGATATTGGCGTGGTTGATTTTGATGAACCATTTACCAAGTTATTTAATCAGGGTATGATCTGTGGACGTGACCGTGAGACCGGTGCAGCAACCAAGATGAGTAAGTCACTCGGTAACATTGTATCTCCGGATGATATGGTAAGAGATTACGGTTGTGATGCACTTAGAATGTATGAGTTGTTCATTGGACCACCGGAGTTAGATTCTATCTGGGATGACAGGGGAATTGATGGTGTATATCGTTTCTTAACCCGTTTCTATACGATGGTAACAAAGAATATTGAGAATCCGGGCAAAGAGACACCGGAGCTGATCAAACTTCGTCATAAGATGGTATATGATATTACAACCCGTTTGGAGAGTTTTTCATTGAATACGGTTGTCTCCGGTTTTATGGAGTATAACAATAAGCTGGTAGATCTTACCAAGAAGGGCGGCGTGGATACCGAGACATTGAAGACGGTTGTCCGTCTGATCGCACCATTTGCACCACATATGGGTGAAGAGTTATGGCAGCAGTTAGGTGGAACAGATACGGTATTTGCTTCCGGATGGCCAACATACGAAGAGGATGCATTGAAGGATAATGAGGTAACCATTCCGGTACAGATCAATGGTAAGACAAAGGCAACGATCGATATTTCAGTGGACGATGCAAAGGATGCGGTTATTGCAAAGGGTAAAGAGGCAATTGCAGACAAGTTAGAAGGACTGAATGTGATCAAAGAGATCTATGTTCCAGGTAAGATTGTCAATATCGTTGCCAAATAATTAAGAGACTGACATGGAGCTGTCACTTTTGGAAGATACTAAGAAGGTGACAGCCCATTTTGTGTATACAATGAGCCAAGTGCAGATTCGTGCTTGCACGAAAATCTGCATTTGGCGAATGTACATCATCGAGTCGATAGACGAGATGGTGTGAGGAGTAGACGGAATAGTGTATGGAGTAGATTGAGGAGTAGAAAATGGCAGATTTAAGGAAAGAGATTGAAAAGAGAAGAACATTTGCAATCATTTCCCATCCGGATGCCGGTAAGACTACTTTGACAGAGAAGTTTCTCTTGTTTGGTGGCGCGATCAATACGGCAGGTTCGGTAAAGGGAAAAGCAAATTCAAAATATGCGGTATCAGACTGGATGGATATTGAGAAGGAGAGAGGTATTTCCGTTACATCCTCTGTTATGCAGTTTCAGTATGATGGATATTGTATTAACATTCTGGATACTCCGGGACATCAGGATTTCTCGGAGGACACCTATCGTACATTGATGGCTGCGGATTCAGCCGTCATGGTAATTGATGCGGCAAAGGGTGTAGAGCCACAGACGATCAAGCTGTTTAAGGTATGTGTCATGCGTCATATTCCGATCTTTACATTTATCAATAAAATGGATCATTTTGCAAAGGATTCGTTTGAGTTGTTAGATGATATCGAAACGGTACTTGGTATTCAGACATGTCCGATCAACTGGCCGATCGGTTCCGGACATGATTTTAAGGGTGTCTATGATCGTGAGACCAGAATGGTTTCAAAATTTCAGGCGGTATCTACCGGCGGAGCGAAAAAGGCAGAAGAAACCGATTATTCGATTGATGACGAATCATTAAAGGCGGATATCGGGGATGTATTGTATAATCAGTTGATGGAAGAAGTTGAGTTGTTAGATGGTGCAAGTGAGGAATTTGACCAGGAGCGCGTGAACCGTGGAGAACTGACACCGGTATTTTTTGGTTCTGCTTTGAATACATTTGGTATTGAGACATTTTTGGATCATTTCTTACAGATGACATCTTCACCACTTCCGAGAATGTCAAATGAGGGATTGATCGATCCGATGGATGAGGCATTTTCTGCATTTGTATTTAAGATTCAGGCGAATATGAATAAGGCACACCGCGATCGTATTGCATTTATGCGTATCTGTTCCGGCAAGTTTGATGCCAATAAAGATGTATATCATGTACAAAGTAAGCGTAAACTAAAATTATCCCAGCCGCAGCAGTTGATGGCACAGGAGCGTAAGATTGTAGAAGAAGCATATGCGGGAGATGTGATCGGCGTATTTGATCCGGGAATTTTTTCAATTGGTGATACGATCTGTCAGCCGGGCAAGAAGTTTGAGTATGAAGGAATTCCGACTTTTGCACCGGAGCATTTCTGTCGTGTCGTACAGTTGAATACGATGAAGAGAAAGCAGTTTGTACAGGGTGTAACACAGATTGCACAGGAAGGTGCAATTCAGATCTTTCAGGAATATACGGCTGGTATGTCTGAGATCATTGTTGGTGTGGTCGGTGTTTTGCAATTTGAGGTATTAAAATATCGTTTAGAGAATGAGTATGGATGTGAAGTGAAATTAGAACCATTGCCATACAATTTCATCCGATGGATCAAAGATCCGTCAACGGATGTCAATTCGTTAAAGCGTGTCAATGAAGTCAAAAAGGTAAAAGATATGAAAGGCAATCCGTTATTGTTATTCACGAATCAGTGGACGATCAATACGGTTCTGGAACATAATGAAGGATTGGAATTATTGGAATTCCGCAAGAATTAAGAATTGCCAATTATTGAAAGTGTAAGTGCATAAGATTTATCACATACTAAAGCTACAGCAGGAATGCTGTAGCTTTATGCATATACGATGAGCAGGTACAGATTTGTGCTTGCATGTTAGGAGGAAATCTTATGGGACTTGTGACCGGAGATAATTACAATCCTGCACTTGCACCGGCGCTTATGGACTTTGAGTTGTTGTTTGAACGATCGGAGGAAGCATATGTGGACCAGCTGTTACAGGGAAAAGATGACGTCGATAAAATGGATATTTTAGCACGGATGCAGCAGTTTTCCTGTCGGGAAGAACTGGAACGGTACGTTGAACAGGCAGGTGTTGAGGCATAGCAGGGAAATACCGTCATTTCTTGTTGTTGATATATGACAAAGCAATGACGGTATTTTATGTGCAGGAAGAGAAAGATTAGCGGTGAAACAGTCCCATTAACAGATCTACTTTTTGCTGATCGGAAGGCGACATGGATTGCTTTAATATCTGGATCAGCAGGGAAGATTCTTCCTTGGAAAAATTGAGATTGCGTTTGGACAATTCTTTGTTGATGGTCATGACTTTGGAAAGCATGGTTTCCGGTGACATGGATTCCCGGTCAGAGGCAAGCTCTTGTATGATCTGTTTTTTTACCGGATGTAGTTTTTGAAATTCCGGGGTAGAAAAGAAATCTTTTTGATTCATGAAATGGCTCCTTTCATAATAAAATCAGTTGAATCATTAAGCAGATGAACTATCCGGTGGAGATTCATCAAAACGGGCTGCCTGCTCCATATCATATTCGGACAGGATCTGCTGTAGACGGTCATCAAAAGAGGTGTCGGGAGCAGATGGATTCTGTGGTGGCGTATTCTGAAAAATAGAAGTAAGATCGGGAGAAACCGGATTTCCCATAAACGAGGAGAAGAGATCTGCGTTGTTGTCCGTCCCCATATTTTGGGCATACGCCATCATCATCTTGAGCATTTCGGGAGACATTCCGGTGAAAGAGGAAATCATGTCAATTGGATCTTTTGAAGAATTATGTAAGCCAATCTTGGACAGATAATCAAGGGAGTGAAAGGCATGGATGATCAGGCGGATTTCATTCGCCTTAATGAGTAGAGCAAGGGGAAGCTTCATCGGATAATCAACAAATGGAATCAAAGCCTCTAACATGGACATGTTGTTATTATTTGTGATGGAATTTAACGGATGTCTTGGGTTCTGTTCCATTTCATGATCCCTGCTCTTTTCTATTCAGTATATGCGTCTGGTTGACGATTATGAAACATTTTCGTATAATTTAAATAATAAACCGGATTGGGGAAAATGGATGAATATAGATGATTTTTACAATGGTAATGAGTGGAAAGCATATGAGTATTTTGGTGCCCATATTGAAGAAGATGGCGTGCAGTTTCGTGTATATGCACCAAAAGCAAAAAAGGTTACGGTGATCGGAGAGTTTAATTACTGGCATGATACCGAATTATCCTGTCATGGACGAGGAGGTATATTTGAAGGAAAGATTGCGGAAGCAAAGGCGGGGCAGATGTATAAGTACCGTATCTATCATTATGATGGCAGTGTAACGGATAAGGCAGATCCGTATGGATTTGGAATGGAATTAAGACCTTGTTCGGCCTCGATTATCCGTGATCGTAATGCGTATGTTTTTTCGGATGAAGAATGGATGAAGAATACGGACAAAGGTTATGACCAACCAATGAACATCTATGAGATGCATTTTGGATCATGGAAAGCAACGAAGGATGGCTGCTGGTATCGGTATGAGGAGATGGCAGAAGAACTGATACCATATCTCAAAGAAATGGGATATACCCATGTGGAATTGCTGCCGTTAGCGGAACATCCGATGGATGAATCCTGGGGATATCAGTGTACCGGATTCTTTGCACCGACATCACGGTACGGAACATGTGATGGTTTGAAACAGTTTGTGGATACCTGTCATCAGGCAGGGATCGGTGTGATCTTAGATTTTGTAATGGTGCATTTTGCAGTGGATGATTATGGACTTTGTGAGTTTGACGGAACGCCGCTTTATGAGCTGCCGGCAAGTGATGTGACAAAGAGTGAATGGGGATCTTACAATTTCATTCATGCCAATGGGGAAGTGGCAAGTTTCCTGAAATCCTGTGCCGATTACTGGCTTACCGATTATCATTTTGATGGTCTGCGGTTTGATGCGATCTCGAATATCATTTATTGGCGGGGTCGGCAGGAATGTGGAGTAAATGACCGTGCGCTGCAGTTTGTACAGAGTCTGAATGACGGTCTGCATGAAAGGCATCCGCATGTGGTGCTGTATGCGGAAGATTCTACGAGCTTTCTGAAGGTGACGGCTCCGGTACAGTATGGCGGTCTGGGGTTTGATTATAAATGGGATCTTGGATTCATG
>JBNMIW010000036.1:0-11543 GCA_050873485.1 Lachnospiraceae bacterium
ATACTCGAGGAGGCACAAACTTATTTTAATGGCAAAAAATCTGTTGATGAAATAGCGAAATTGATTCAATCAAGATGTGAAACTTATATGAGCGAAATGAGATAAAACATAAAAATAACTCTGATCACCAGGCATACAGCCTATATGATCAGAGTTATTTTTATTTGAATCCCGTCGTGCACTATACAAGGGGATTAGTGGTTTTGTTGGTGAGCAAGAGCCGCTGCAATGAATCCCTTAAATAATGGATGCGGTTTGTTTGGACGTGACTTGAATTCCGGATGTGCCTGTGTTCCGATAAACCAAGGGTGACTCGGGATTTCGATCATTTCAACAATGTGTCCGTCTGGAGACTGACCGACAAGATCCATGCCGTTTGCAACCAAAGCTTCACGATAGTCATTGTTTACTTCATAACGATGACGGTGACGTTCGGAAATCTCCTTTGTGCCATACAGTTCATATGATTTGGAACCTTCTTTTAGAACACATGGATATGCACCGAGACGAAGTGTTCCGCCAAGATCGGTCACACCGTCCTGATCAGGCATGATATGAATTACCTGATGAACACTGCTTGGGTTAAATTCGCTGGAATGTGCATCATGATAACCGAGAACATTTCTTGCAAATTCCACAATGGTAAGCTGCATACCAAGGCAAAGACCTAAATATGGAACGTTGTTTTCACGGGCATATTTGATTGCACTGATCATTCCTTCGATACCGCGATCGCCGAAGCCGCCGGGAACAATGATTCCGTCGGCATCCTTCAATTGTTCTGCTACGTTGCCATCATTTAATAATTCAGAATCCATCCACATGATCTCTAAGTCGGAATTGCATGCAAATGAACTGTGTTTTAAAGCTTCTACGACGGAAATATATGCATCATGAAGAGATACATATTTGCCGACTAAGGCAATCTTCACATTCTTCACCGGATTCTTCCACCGGTCGATCATAGCGATCCAATCATCCAGATCCGGTTTCGGACAGTCGACTTTCAGACATTTGCAGACCACATCTGCAAGGTGTTCCTTCTCCATAGCAAGAGGAACTTCATATAATACATCTACATCCAAATTCTGGATGACATTTTCACTAGGAACATTACAGAACAGAGCAATCTTATCTTTCATGCCATCTTCTAACGGATAGTCGGAACGGCATACAAGGATATCCGGCTGGATACCAAGTGCCTGCAAATTCTTAACACTTGCCTGAGTTGGTTTCGTTTTCATTTCGCCGGATGCTTTCAAGTAAGGGATTAATGTTACATGGATCATGATACAGTTATCATGTCCGACGGTATGCTGGAACTGACGGATAGCCTCTAAGAATGGCTGGCTCTCGATGTCACCTACTGTTCCGCCAACCTCGATGATTGCAAATTCTGTTTCTTTGGAATCCATATTCCGGTAGAAACGGCTCTGAATCTCATTTGTGATGTGCGGAATAACCTGAACGGTGTGACCACCGAAATCACCACGGCGTTCTTTTTGCAAAATGCTCCAATATACCTTACCGGTTGTTACGTTCGATTTTTTATTCAGACTTTCGTCAATAAAACGTTCATAGTGACCGAGATCAAGGTCGGTTTCGGCTCCGTCATCGGTTACAAAAACTTCACCATGCTGAATCGGGTTCATGGTTCCCGGATCAATATTGATATAAGGATCGAACTTTTGACAGGTTACTTTGTACCCTCTTGCTTTTAAGAGTCGTCCTAGAGAAGCGGCAGTGATACCTTTTCCGAGTCCGGAAACAACACCACCGGTGACAAATACATATTTGACAGCCATTTATTTTTTCCTCCGTATTTGATAGTTATATAATAAAAATAATGAATTAACACAAATTCATAACTTATAATATATGAAAAGGAATCGATAGTCAATTCTAAATAACAGGTTTTTTCACAGAATCTACATGAAAAATCATTTGCTAATTCTTATGTGAACCGATATAATATAGATTGTATGTTTTTTACAGTATAGGAAGAATCTTTTCTATAGAGAAATGTTCTACATGGAATATCGATTGCAGTAGATTCCAATACTAATATTAGTATGTTCACAATAGGAGGAAAAACGATTGGAAGAAAACGGTAAACAAAACAATGACAATCAGAATAACAATGGAAAAAAGCCGCAGAATCGCAGTTTCATTTTTATGCTGGTAGTATCCATCGGAATGACACTGTTGTTTTTCTATGCATATAGCAGATATCAGACAAGTCAGCAGGTGGAGATCTCGTATAGCCAGTTTCTGGATATGTTAGATAAGGGTGAAGTTGCAAAAGTCCGTATCTATAGTTCTTCTTTGGAAATTGTGCCAAAGACAGATAAAAAGTCTAAAACAGCAATGAAAAAGACTTACTATGCAACAAGAATCTCTGATCTGAAACTGGTCGACCGTCTGGAAAAGGCAAAACAAAAAGGAGAGCTGGATTATACGGCGGTAGATGAGAGTAACACGGCAATGATCGGAAATATTCTTTCCTGGGTATTGATGATCGGTGTGTTCTATGTGATCATCTGGCTCTTCATGCGCTCTATGTCCAAAGGTGGCGGCATGATGGGTGTTGGCAAGAGTAATGCGAAGATGTATGTTGAGAAAAAGACAGGCGTTACGTTTGCAGATGTAGCAGGACAGGAAGAATCGAAAGAGTCGTTGAAGGAGATGGTAGATTTTCTTCATAATCCGAAGAAGTATTTGGAGATTGGTGCAAAACTGCCAAAGGGAGCATTGCTGGTAGGACCTCCCGGAACCGGTAATACGTTGCTTGCAAAGGCGGTAGCCGGTGAGGCAAACGTTCCATTCTTTTCGCTGTCCGGTTCTGATTTTGTAGAGTTATATGTCGGTGTCGGTGCATCGCGTGTAAGAGATTTGTTTAAGCAGGCAAATTCAATGGCACCATGTATTATATTTATTGATGAAATTGATGCGATCGGTCGAAGCAGAGACAGTAAGTACGGCGGAGGAGATTCCGAGAGAGAACAGACGTTGAATCAGCTGCTTTCCGAGATGGACGGATTTGATACTTCAAAAGGTATTGTTATTCTTGCGGCAACAAACCGACCGGAAGTGTTGGATAAAGCGTTGCTTCGTCCGGGACGTTTTGACAGACGTGGTATTGTGGAAAAACCGGATCTCAAAGGAAGAATTGAGACACTTAAGGTACATGCAAAGACCGTAAAGATGGATGAGACAGGTGACTTTAAGGAGCTGGCCCTGGCTACATCCGGAGCAGTAGGAGCAGATCTTGCAAATATTATAAATGAAGCGGCATTGGCAGCGGTAAAAGCCGGCAGGGAATATGTAAATCAATCGGACTTATTTGAATCAGTTGAGGTTGTATTTGCAGGAAAAGAAAAGAAAGACCGGATCTTAAGCAAGCAGGAAAAACAGATTGTTGCATACCATGAGACGGGGCATGCGTTATGTATTGCGTTACAGAAACATACCGAGCCGGTACAGAAGATCACGATCATTCCGAGAACCATGGGGTCACTTGGATATGTTATGCAGGTGCCGGAGGAAGAGAAATATCTGAATACACAGGCGGAGATGGAAGAGGATATTGTAACTGCTCTTGCAGGACGTGCGGCGGAAGCAATCAAGTTCCCTTCTGTTACAACCGGAGCATCGAACGATATTGAGCAGGCAACCAATCTTGCCAGAAGAATGATCACAATGTATGGTACGTCAGATGAGTTTGGAATGGTGGCATTGGAATCTGTTCAGAACCGTTATCTTGACGGCCGTTCTGTTATGAACTGTTCGGAAGAGACAGCGACAAAGATTGATGATGAAGTACGCCGGATCATTAAAGAATCTTACCAGAAAGCATATGATCTGTTGAAAGCAAATGAATCTGTATTGGATGCACTTGCGAAGTTCCTGATCGAGAAAGAGACGATTACGGGAAAAGAGTTCATGAAGATCTATGCAGAGATTACCGGAGAGAACCTGAAGGCGGCAACAGAGGATGGACAGGAAGTGGATTCCGCGGTAGAGAGCATGGAACAGGCAGTAGAAGCGGAGCGGCAGACAGAGTCAGAGGTAGCTGAAGAAGCAGGTGTTGTGGAATCAACGGAGATATCCGAGGGTGAACACAAAGAAGAGTAGGCATTTCTTCGGAGAAACTTGTATAGAAAAAGAAACATATGGTACAATACGACTAATTTGGAATGAATTCCGGATTGGTCGTATTTTCACTTTAACGGAAGTGAGATTCGGGAAATAGACATATGAATTTTCTGGATGAGGAATAGAGTATGAAAGATGGATTTGATTTAAAAGAGGAATTGAAGAAACTACCGGATTCGCCGGGTGTGTATCTGATGCATGACAAGAATGATGAGATCATATATGTGGGAAAGGCAATTAAACTCAAACGACGGGTAAGTTCGTATTTCCGGCACATGAACAATCGAAGTCCGAAGATTGAGAAAATGATCACACTGATCGATTATTTTGAGTACATTGTAACGGATTCGGAGTTAGAAGCGTTGGTGTTGGAGAATAATCTGATCAAGGAGCATAAACCGAAGTATAACACGATGCTAAAGGATGACAAGAGTTATCCGTTTATGAAAGTGACGGTGCAGGAGGATTTTCCGAGAGTGTTGTTTGCACGTCAGATGAAACGGGATGGTGCAAAGTATTTTGGCCCATATACAAGTGCGGCAGCCGTGAAGGATACGATTGAACTGATCCAGAAATTATACGGAATCCGCACCTGCAATAAGAGCCTCCCCAAGGAGATCGGATTGGGAAGACCCTGCCTGTATCATCAGATGAAACAATGTGCTGCTCCGTGTCAGGGCTATATTTCCAAGGAAGAATATGCGCTTCGCATTGACAAGTTGTTAGGATTTTTAAATGGAGATTACAAGAAGGTATTAGCGGAATTAGAACAGAAGATGAAAGAAAAGGCTGCCGAATTAGAGTTTGAGGAGGCAGCAGAATACCGGGATCTCATTGAGAGTGTGCAGCATGTTACAGGTTCACAGCGAGTTGTGAAGACGGGAGGAATTGACCGGGATGTGATTGCCATGGCAAGAAAGGGATTGGAGACGGTTGTCTCGGTGTTTTTTGTGCGGGATGGCAAGCTGCTCGGCCGGGAGCATTTTCATGTGGAACATTCGGAGGAGGATACCGGCAGTCAGATCATTACTGCATTTATCAAGCAATATTATGAGGGAACACCATTTGTGCCAAATGAGTTGTTGACGGAATTTGCGGTCGAGGAACATGCGTTATTAGAGGAGTGGCTGGGGCAACGGCGGGGTGGCAGAGTGCATATTATCACACCGCAAAAGGGTGAGAAGTCGAAGATGATCGATCTTGCCAGAGAAAATGCCTCCGTTGTATTGTCAAGAGACCTGGAAAAGATCAAGCGGGAAGAAGCAAGAACGGTTGGTGCGGCAAATGAGTTGGCGCAGATGTTAGGACTTCCGTCTGCGGATCGGTTGGAGGCATTTGATATTTCCAATACAAGCGGATACCAGTCTGTGGCATCCATGGTGGTATTTGAAAAAGGTCGGGCGAGAAAAAATGCTTACCGGAAATTCAAGCTTCGCACTGTGACAGGACCGGATGATTACAAGAGTATGGAAGAGGTGCTGACCAGACGTTTTACGGATGAACGGTTTGATGTGTATCCGGATATCCTGATGATGGATGGTGGACGAGGACAGGTTAATGTAGCATTGAAAGTGTTGGACGAATTGCACCTGAATATTCCGGTATGTGGTATGGTCAAGGACGATAATCACCGGACAAGAGGGTTGTATTATAATAACAAAGAGATATCCTTTCCACGTAATAGTGAGGTGTTTGGAATGATTACCCGGTTGCAGGATGAAGCACACCGGTTTGCGATCACTTACCATAAACAATTGAGGGGAAAAGAGCAGGTGCATAGTATATTGGATGATATCAAGGGAGTAGGCCCGGCAAGACGAAAAGCATTGATGCAGCATTTCAAAGAAATTGGTAAGATTAAGGATGCGACGGTGGAAGAATTGTCTTCTGTGGATGGTGTGACACCGCAGGTGGCAGAGGAGATCTATCGTTTCTTTCACGAAGATGATTGAAAATAAACAAGGTGCCATTCTTATATAAGTAAAGGATGGCACCCTGTTTTTGTTCAATGTAGATTTCTATTTGTGTAAAAAACAATATCAATTAGAATGAATGATGGTCATCATCATCAAAATCATCATGATCGTTGTCATTCATATATTCGCGGTTGGTGACACGTTTGGCATCCCGCTGTGCTTCTACTAATTCGGAAAGCTGTTCTTTGACTTCGCGTGGATGCTTCACGCTTGTGATATCGAAGTCGCCCATTGATTTGTCTGCGGAGCAGCAATGAATGGTACCGACGCCAAAGATCCGTTGAAAGAATGAACGGTTCAGTGAGAGATCCATGATACGATATAATCTTACCTCATCTTCCTTCTTGTTCAGGAATCCCTGCTCGATAAACAAGCGGTCTTCTGTCAACATATATTTGGTAAATGATAATGGCAAACCAAATATTGTACGTTTTCTGTCTTTCCATAAATATTCCATAATGTATCCTCCCATTTTTAATGTATGCGTGTTTTGTGTTGCTGTGATTTGTCACAAATGTACATATAGTATATCATTTTTTGTTGAAAAAGAAAAGAAGTCTTGAATCACCTAATAGAAATCGTTATAATAAAAGGGTTAGTGATAGGATAAACAATATGTACATGCGTATTGAAATAGAAAAAGATAGGAGAGAATACATTGAGAACAATAAAGAAATTTACTTCATGGATGCTGGTTGCGGCAATGGTGGGATGCCTGGCATTGCCGGCACAGGCGGAGACTACTGCAAATGGATCTACAACAGAAGAGAAGAATTTTACAGTAACAACGGAAACCACAACTTCGACAGAGACAACGGAGGACAGCACGACAGAAGAAACAAAGGTTCCGAACGAAGATGTCAGAGCAACCGGACTTTCCCCACTTACGTCGAAGGTTCTGGTTATTGATCCGGGGCATTGTAAGAAGCATACGGGAGCAAGGGGAAATGGACTTCGGGAGGAAGTTGTTACCATGGACATTTCAGCTGCATGTCAAAGTGCGTTGGATCAATATGCAGATATAACTGTTTATATGACGAGGGATGCGAATAGTTGTTGTGCCAGTTTGGGAGTCGGGGAATGCCTAAGTGCCAGAAATAATTATGCGAAGAAGTTGGATGCTGATTTCTTGGTGAGTATGCATATTAATGCCGGCCGCAGTACGGGGGCAAATGTATTGACCGCATATCGTTCAGGATATCATGATGATATTCGCAAACAGACACAGGCATTTGGTAAGATTGCACTTAAGAATCTTAAGGCAATCGGTGTAGCGAACAGAGGCTTATTGTTGAGACGGTCCGGCTCGGGGAACCGATATCCAAACGGACATCTGGCAGATTATTATTCTATCGTACGTCGTGGAGTTGTCCAGGAGATTCCGAGTGTGATCATTGAACATGGATATATTACAAGCTCATCCGACTGTAACAAATTTTTCCGTACCGCAGCAAAACGGAAAAAAGTTGGAAAAGCGGATGCGAAGTCTATTATTTCTTATTTCAAACTGAATAAGAAACTTGTGAAAGGTACAATGGAACAGGAGTCGGATGGTACATATTACCGGTTGGATGATAATAAGAAAGCGGGCGGATTTATAAAGCAGGACGGAGTATGGTTCTACTTTGATGAGTTCACCGGTAAGATGTGTAAGGGATTTCAGAATATTGGGGAAGACACCATTTACTTAAGTCCGACAACCGGAGAAATGGTGACAGGATGGTTTACGGTAGACGGAAAACGGTATCTTGCCAAAGGAAACGGTGCAATTGTTAAGGGAGATTTCCATACAGACGGTATTCATACATATTATTTTGGAACAGATGGTAAGTTGCAGAAGAAGGGATATTTTAAGGTAGAAGATAACACTTACTACGCAGATGCAAAAGGCTATGTAGCGACAGGCATCACGAAGATCAAAGGAAAAAAATATGGTTTTGATACAGAAACTTATCAAATGTTATATGGCTTAGTAAAGATTAATGGATATTACTATTATTTTGATGAAGACACCGGTGTAATGTTAAAGGGCTGGCAGCAGATTGATGGCAAATATCGTTATTTCAGTAAGACAACCGGTAAGATGCAAAAGAGCAAATGGATCGGAAAATATTATGTGAATTCGAAGGGAATTCGGTCTAAAAAGAAATAAAGCTTGTGAAAGCCGGCCGTTTTTGGTAAAATAAGGTTTGGGTTTGAGGAATATAATAATAAAATGGACACATGAGTGGTCCGGATTACAAGGAGGAGAACGTAGACATGGCTAGAAAGTTAGACTTTGACAAAGAAGCTTTCAAGAAAGAAGTTGTTAATAATGTCAAGACTCTTTATCGTAAGACGATTGACGAGGCAACGAAGCAGCAGGTATTCCAGGCAGTATCCTATGCGATCAAAGATACCATTATTGATCAGTGGATCGCAACACACAAGGAATATGAGAAGAAGAATCCAAAGACTGTTTATTACTTATCAATGGAATTCCTGATGGGTAGAGCACTTGGTAATAACCTGATCAACTTAACCTGCTACAAAGAAGTAAAAGAAGCATTAGATGAATTAGGATCTGACCTGAATGTAATTGAGGATCAGGAGCCGGATGCAGCACTTGGTAATGGTGGACTCGGACGTTTGGCAGCATGTTTCCTTGATTCGCTTGCCACATTAGGATATCCTGCATATGGTTGTGGAATCCGTTACCGTTATGGTATGTTCCGTCAGGAGATTCAGGATGGATACCAGATTGAGAAACCGGACGACTGGTTAAAGGATGGTAACCCATTTGAAGTTCGTCGTGCAGAGTATGCTTGCGAAGTTAAGTTTGGCGGCCATGTTAAAGTTGAATATAAAGACGGACGGAATCGTTTCATCCAGGAGGGATATTCATCAATTCGTGCAGTACCATATGATCTTCCGGTTATCGGATATGGTAACAATGTTGTTAATACATTGAGAATCTGGGATGCAGAGGCAATTCAGGATTTCAACTTGGATTCATTTGATAAAGGTGAATATCAGAAGGCAGTAGAACAGCAGAATCTTGCAAGAACAATCGTTGAAGTATTATATCCAAATGATAATCATTATGCAGGTAAGGAATTAAGATTAAAACAGCAGTATTTCTTCATTTCTGCTTCTATCCAGACTGCACTTAATAAGTTCAAAGAGAATAACAGTGATCTCCATGATATTCCAAAGAAGATCACATTCCAGTTGAATGATACACATCCAACTGTTACAGTTGCAGAGCTTATGAGAATCTTAGTGGATGAAGAAGGTCTGGAATGGGATGATGCATGGGATATCACATGTCATACATGTGCATACACAAACCATACAATTATGGCAGAAGCTTTGGAGAAATGGCCAATTGAATTATTCTCTCGTCTGCTTCCTCGTGTATATCAGATCATTGAAGAGATTGACCGTAGATATGTTAATATGATCCGTGAGAAATATCCAAACAATCCGGAGAAAGTTAAGAGTATGGCGATCCTTTATGACGGTCAGGTTAAGATGGCACACCTTGCAATTGCAGGATCTTATTCTGTAAACGGTGTTGCAGCATTGCATACGGAGATCCTTAAGAAACGTGAGCTCAAAGATTTCTATGAGATGCGTCCGGAGCAGTTTAATAATAAGACCAATGGTATTACACAGAGACGTTTCTTATTACATGGTAACCCATTGTTGGCAGATTGGATCACATCTAAGATTGGGGATGAATGGATCACAGATCTTTCACATCTTTCTAAGTTAAAGGTATATGTTGATGATGAGAAATGCCAGCAGGAATTCATGAATATCAAGTATCAGAATAAGGTACGTTTGGCTGCATATATCAAGGAGCATAATGGTGTGGACGTAGATCCTCGCTCAATCTTTGATGTACAGGTTAAGAGATTACATGAGTATAAGAGACAGCTTTTGAATATCTTACATGTTATGCATTTATACAGTGAACTCAAAGAGCATCCGGAGATGGATATCGTACCTCGTACATTTATCTTTGGTGCAAAGGCAGCAGCAGGATACAAGAGAGCAAAGCTTACCATTAAGTTGATCAATTCTGTAGCAGATGTGATTAACAATGATGAGTCAATCAATGGTAAGATCAAGGTTGTATTTATTGAGAACTACCGCGTATCTAATGCAGAGTTGATCTTTGCGGCAGCAGATGTTTCTGAGCAGATCTCAACAGCATCCCGTGAGGCTTCCGGTACCGGTAACATGAAGTTCATGTTAAATGGTGCTCCAACACTTGGAACAATGGATGGTGCAAACGTAGAGATCGTAGAAGAAGTTGGCGCTGAGAACGCATTTATCTTCGGATTATCCGCAGATGAAGTTATGGCATATGAGCGTGACAAGAATTATCATCCACAGGATATCTTCAATACAAACGCAAATGTGCGTCGTGTACTTACACAGTTGATCAACGGAACATACAGTGATGATACAGAGTTATTCCGTGACATTTATGATTCCTTGATCAAAGAAGATGTTTACTTTACATTGAAGGACTTTGATTCTTATTGTGAAGCACATAAGAAGGTGGATGAAGCATATAGAGATGAGAAGGGATGGGCTAGAATGGCAATGCTGAATACGGCATGTTCCGGCAAGTTCTCATCTGACCGAACAATTGAGGAATATGTACAGGATATTTGGCATTTAGAGAAAGTGAAAGTTACAATGCCAAGTAAGACACCTGCTAAGAAGACTTCCAAATAAGACGGATAATCTTGTAGAGGGTGACATATAAGCAACCTCTCCCACATACACTAGTGGGAGAGGTTATTTTTATGAAAAAATGTTTGTTATTTTTAATTGGAATGATTGGGATTCCATGTCTGATCTGTGTGATCGTATGCGGAATCAGTCCGGAGCTTTCGATTGGACAAGGAGAGCGGAATATGAAGAATTGTGGAATGGGAAAGGACGTTCTGATTGAGATAGATGGTCTGTATAAGCAGTTGGATGTGGAAGAATATGTGCTTGGGGTAATGGCGGGAGTGATATCGCCGGAGTATGAGGATGAGGCATTGAAAGTGCAGGCAGTATTGATCCGGACCAATTTATTGAAAGAAATGCAGGAGAGGGGAACGAAAGATGCAGAGGATATTCCGTATCATTATGTCACAGTGGAAGAACGAAAAGGAATATGGGGGGAACGCCAATATGCAAAATATGAAAGAAAAATGGAACATGCAGTGATTGATACCGCAGGAAAGGTATTGCAAGCGGAAGGAAATCTGATTCTTGCGTGTTACCATGAGGTGAGTATTGGCAAAACGGCAAGTGCAAAAGAAGTGCTAGGTGAGGATATTTCTTATTTGCAGTCGGTGGAAAGCAGCTGGGATGTAGAAGCAAAACACTATATGAATTTAATGGAGTATTCCTGGGAAGATGTTG
>JBNMIW010000037.1:0-11519 GCA_050873485.1 Lachnospiraceae bacterium
ATGTATTCCCGCTATCTTTTTTCTCGTTATGAAAATTTGCGGATTGCAGGATAAAATACATCCATTGCCATTCTGACATTTTGCAAAATGTTAAGTAAAACTTACCATAATTTTCCTATAAGTTAACATATGTGTAATTTACGATCTATTTTCTCTATACTCATATATATGCAGGAAATTTTCCATATCTTTCCTGACCAACAAACATAACGAAAGAGGAGACAATATATATGAATGTCGAGTATACATCAAATTATCCTTCCTTTGAGAACAGAGACTATTACGTGGATCTGGGCGAACACATTGCTTTTTACAGAAAAAGAGCAAATATTACACAGGCTCAGTTAGCCAGCCGTGTTCACATTACACGTTCTTATCTGAGTCGAATCGAAAATTCAAACACATCCCAGTCCTTTTCTCTGGAACTACTATTCAATATAAGCAGGGAATTAAAAGTACCTCCGCGATACTTCTTCGAACCATTTCCCACACCTGCAGGAATGGAAGATTAAACAGATTAAAACAGAAAAGCTGCCACCCAAACGGTATGGCAGCTTATATTCTTACTGAAGCTTCTCAAGATCTTCCTTTGTAAGATCCTGATTATTAAGCATCTCCTGAACGAATTCTACAAGATCATTGTGATTCCAGAAACTACTATGATGCTTGTAAAGTTTACGTCTATATGCCTCTTCCGGTACAAGAATCTTGTAAGTATAGATCTTACCATTACGGCAAAGTTTCAAATAATCCTTGCGTACAAGCTTAGATAAAAATGTAGAAACCGTCTGTGGCTTCCAGTCCTTTCCGTAGAAACCATTCACTCTGTCAACAACATCTGACAGAACCGGCTCTTTCTTGCAATCCCAGATAGATTTCATTACCAATTCTTCACTTTCGGTCAATTTCTCGATCTTCATATGTGCCTCCATTCTTCCTCTTTGTACTACAATCCGTAGTTACGTTTCATTTGTTCATAGAGCTGACTAGCCAGGCCGATACCATTCCCCTGTTCTGATGCCAACTTCGCATATTCCTGCGTCTGCATATCTTGAAAATAATCCATGTAGCTGCTGGATGAGTTGTCATCATCTGCCTTCATGATCGTCTTCTCCATGCCTTTGTAGATCTGTTCAATAAAGTATGCCTCAAACTCTCTGCAAGCATCCATCAATTCCTCTTCTGTTGTGTCATCCCCAACTTTGCCCAAAGTTTTCTCGAGTGCATTGGCAGATGCATTAGAAGCCTGTGTCTGATAACCGCTGTAAATTCCTGTTACATTCATATCAGTAAGTGACATAGTTACCTCCTATCTACACATAAACTATATTTACCACAAAACAAC
Source organism: Lachnospiraceae bacterium (assembly GCA_050873485.1). Taxonomy (GTDB): domain Bacteria; phylum Bacillota; class Clostridia; order Lachnospirales; family Lachnospiraceae; genus CAG-590. Next base: position 1,346 of record JBNMIW010000037.1, read on the forward strand.
CCCTACTGTCAATGATTTTTTTACTTCTTTAACTTAATGTATAAAATAATAAAAAAACACCTGTAAATTCTTTATGTATCATATTGACAGATTCAGTTAGTCGTTATCTTACGACCGCAAATTATTTGCCTGTTGCAGCATCTCATCAGATGCCTGAATTGCTTTGGAATTCATCTCATATGCTCTCTGTGCAACGATCATATTGACCATCTCGTCCGCCACCTGGACATTTGACATTTCCAAATATCCCTGATGCACCAGACTCGTCTTCAACCCTTGAGTTGTACTCTCTTCCAAAGCCGCTCCGGATGCCACTGTAGCAGTGTACAAATTACTTCCCGCATTATACAATCCCGCCGGATTATTAAACTGTACTAATCCAATCTTCTGATTATATGTCTGTCCATTCCACTGTGCCGTCATCGGAATATTCTCATCATTCTTATTCGTGACAAACAGATTGCCCTCTTTGTCCACTACATATTCTCCATTCTTATAACCTTCCGGAACACGGATAATATTATTATGCTGATCTAACACCGGATATCCCTCTGCTGTACAAAGCATGGTTCCGCCACCCTGTGCCGGCTGCAATGTAAAACTTCCGTCTCTTGTATATGCTATATTTCCATCATTATCGCGAACCTTGAAAAATCCGGATCCTTCAATTGCCATATAATTCGTATTTGTTGTTTCCTGCAAATTGCCCTGTGTAAATACCGTCGTAATCGATCCGGTACGGGTTCCTAATCCAACCTGTGCCGGCACCGGTTTATTCTGACCTGCATTATTCGTTGATACAGATTGCAGATTCTGATATAACAGAGACTTAAATTCCACTGTATCTTTCTTGTAACCTGCTGTATTCACATTAGATAAATTATTGGAAACCGTATCCAAATTAGTCTGTTGTGCAATCATACCGGATGCTGCACTCCATAACGAACGCATCATAACTTTGTCCTCCTATCTTATACCCGACCAATCTCGGTTGACGCCTTCTGCAATGTAGAATCCACCGTCTGAATCATCTTCTGTCCTGCCTCATATGCCCTGGTGATCGTGATCATATCCACCATCTCCTCAATGACATTTGTGTTTGACATTTCCAGATATCCCTGATTCACCGTTGCCGTAGATGCCTGCAATCCCGCCGCTGCAGTTGCATCATACATATTCTCTCCATAAAGCAGTAACGCCTGTGGATTGGCAAAGCTTGCTATACCAAGGGTTGCTACATTCCGACCATCGACTGCAATATTGCCCCGCTGATCGATCGACACATTCTGTGCCGTCTGTGCGCCCGGAATCTGAATTCTTCTTCCATTCTTATCCAACACATAATCCCCATCCTTGGTAACAAGATAACCGTCCGTGTTCACAGTAAACGAACCATCCCGTGTATATTTGGTACTGGTCTGTCCCTGCTTGTTTGTTGTCTGAATGGTAAAAAATCCGTCTCCACTTAACGCAAGATCATATGTGTTGCCGGTTTCCCTCAGGCTTCCCTGAGAAAAGTCATGGTATGTTTCTCCAATCTTCACACCAAGATTCACGTCACCAATTCGATAATTCAGATTACTGTAATTATTGTTGTCGTGAATGCGAAGTGCCAATTCATCATCAAAGGACTGCGACGTAACACCCTGTTTCTTAAATCCGGTTGTATCCGCATTTGCCATATTGTTGGATATGACATCCAGTCTCTTTTGTTCATTTACCATGCCGGTCCATGCTGTGTAAAGACCTCTTACCATCTCGTCACTCCTATTCCTCGTCCATCGCTCCGCTCAGGAACTCAATATACTTACCGGTACCGATCGCAACGCAGGTCATCGGATCCTCTGCCGTCATCGTTGTAATACCGGTCTCTTCCTCTATCAATTCCTCAAGGCCATGTAACATAGCGCCTCCACCTGTCAGGACAATTCCTCTGTCAGCGATGTCCGCCGCTAACTCCGGTGGTGTCTTCTCTAATACAGAATGTACTGCCTCAATGATCTGTTCTGTCACTTCTTCGAGTGCTTCTACCGTCTCTTCTGAAGTTACCGTTACCGTTCTCGGAAGTCCGGTAACCAGATTCCTTCCTCGTATATCCAATGTCAGATTCTCCGGTCTTCTATAACAGGTACCGATCTTGATCTTAATCTCCTCTGCGGTACGTTCACCAATAAGCAGATTATGCTTCTTGCGCATATAACGTACAATCGCCTCGTCAAAATCATCACCGGCAGTCTTAATGGATGTGCTGACTACCGTTCCACCTAATGAGATGACTGCTATATCTGCGGTACCACCGCCAATATCTACGATCATATTACCACAAGGTCTTGCAATATCAATTCCTGCCCCAATCGCTGCCGCAACCGGCTCTTCAATGATTGAAACATCTCTTGCACCTGCCTGATAAGTTGCATCTTCTACCGCCTTTTTCTCTACTTCTGTTACACCACTTGGTACACAGACAGAAATTCTTGGTCTTCTTCCGAAGAAACTCTTACCTACCGCTTTCTGAATAAAGTACTTCAGCATCTTCTCTGTAATTCTGTAATCAGAAATTACACCCTGACGCAACGGACGAACCGCTACAATATTGCCCGGTGTTCTTCCCAACATCAGACGCGCTTCCTCTCCGATTGCTTTGATCCGGTTTGTGTCACGGTCAAACGCAACCACGGAAGGCTCTTTCAATACAACGCCTTTTCCTTTCACATATACAAGGATACTGGCCGTACCCAAATCAATTCCTATATCTGAACTTGCCATGTTCGTGCCCCTTTCCTATATATATCGCCAAAAATCATGTAAATCTTAAGATTCAGGGATACTATTTCTTTTTGTTCTTTTTCAGAATATATACGCTGACGTCCATCCGTTCCGATAATTCCAGACGAACCTCTACAATATTCATGATCTGATCTAACTCTTTTAGATAGCTTTGCCACTTTGTGACTTTTTTATTAGCAATAAAGCGTTTGCGAACGCCCTGCATACTCCGGTATTGTTCTAACTTGTCACTCACCACTTCGCCCGCTGCCATTCCCACAACGCTATAGCCAAATAGTTTATCCATTGCCTTATTTGCGAAAATGATATCTCCGGTGCGATTGTCTTTGACAAATACAGCATCCCTTATATGATCGTATGCATCTAAGAAACCTTCCTTCAGTATATCCACTTTGGAAGCTTTGTTCTTACCAAAAATGATTGAACTAAAGATATCTGTAACAGATGTGATAAAGCTCTTATCTTTGCGATCAAACGCATGTGTCTTATCCTTATCCGCAAACACAACATATCCGTCAATCTCACCTCCGGATATCATTGCCTGGAATAATATACAACCCATATCCGTCTGACGGATCAATCCGTTCAGAAACGGATCCTGACTGCCGGAATCAGCCGTCACAACTGTATCATCCTTTAACATTTTGTGCAAGACTCTATATTCCGATACAGACATCGTCATTGCATCAAAAAATGTCGGATTGTCTCCGGTAAGATCCCATGAGAAATATTTTTCCACCTTTTCTGTCTCTTTATTCTCAACATAAATGCCAATATCTGAAACATCTAAGTACAGTGCTGCTTTCTGACAGATCTCACTTAATCCGGCTTCTCCTTCCCTCGTCATAATATCAATCATATCCTGTAATATATGACGTTCCTGTTGTTCTTTATGTAACTGTATCTCCGTTAATTTACGAAGTCTGGTCTCTGTTGTCACCGCCTCTTCTGCATAAAAGCACTTGGCAACTGCGTTTGCAAAACGCCACTGTTGTTCGATCACAGAGCCTACTACTTCTGCACCATCTTTTGCAAAACTGGTAAGAACCCAGTATGCAATCACTTTGTCTTCAATCACCAATGGAGCAAATACCATATGCACCGATAATTTGTCCATTGCCAGACTCGCACTCTGTGGGATCATTTCTTCCTTTGCTTTTTCTGATAATCTGACAAATTCCTCTTTTAACTGCGGACGTTCAAACAGGTCATAAAATTGGCCAATATCTTTGCCCGGGCCCGCCGGCGTTGTTACCAATCCGCCGCCTTCATCCACTACCACACTATAGTATGATGCATTCTGGCTTAATGTCTGTGCCATCAGTTCAAACTGTGCCAGCATCTCTTTGTCCAGATCACTTGCCTGAAATTCTTTAAACATCGGCTTGGTGATCGTCTCCACAACTGCTGCCTCATTCTCCGTGGTAGCAGCAAGTTCCTGTTCCATATTCTTCTGTTCCGTTACATCTGTTAAAAGAAAACAGACATCTGCTTCTCCATCCGAAATCCGATTGATCGTAACAACGTTCTCTACCCATATCTGTCTTCCATCATCTCTTACCATCCGGTAAGTATGCAGATAATCGGTTACACCGTTGGCAACTGCCTGATATATCGAATCGATTACACCATCCCTGTCATCCGGATGAATATAATCTTCTGTTAATTTGTATCCTTTGCGAAGCGCTTCCACATTCATTCCGACCATACCTGCATTCGGCGAAATGTACTTCAACGTCCGCTTACCTGCATGATACGACTTAACCAGCACAACATTCTTCATCTTTGTGACAGCATTGCTTAAATATGCGTTCTCGCTGTTTCTTTGCAGCTCCTCCCGCATATCCATCATCAGCACTTCAAAATCAGTCAGCAATCCATCTTCATTATATATATAATGGATCTGGAGACGCACCGGAATCAGATCCCGCTCCTCTGTAAAAATGCGACATTCCAATGTACCTTCATCAATATGCTTCTTTGCAGCATATGCAATGGTTGCAGATACCTTTTCGTAGTCCTCCGGGCATACAATATCCTTAACGTCAACGACATTGTCATAGAACTGTCCTCTTGTGTATCCATACTTGCGGATATTCCTTGACACATATTCAATCTGATACTCACCATTGCTGCGTGCCATATGAAATGCAACAATTCCTGCATGATTCACAATCCGCTCTAATGTAAAACTTCCAATGTTCAGATCCGCCCGACGTTCAAACAATACCGTGTAGATCAACTGCTCATTGACCGTTGCTTCATTCACCAGACCACATACCAGATGTTCTTCCCCATCTACGATCATTCGGATGCGGTGCCACATCAGACTTTTTCTCTTATGCAGCATATCCCAAAAATTCAATTTTGTAAGGGATCTTCCCGGTTCTATGCTGATATTCTTAACATTCTCACCGATCAGTTCCTTTGCTTCATCATTGATCTCTAATACTTTTCCGGATTCTGCCTCAAATATTACCATTGGATATTCAAGATGTCCGGCAAATTCTTTGAAACTTTCAATTCGTTTTGTATCCATAAGCCACTCCTCCAAGGGGCTTGTCCCTACCCCTCAAACTTTATCTGTGGAATCTCCTGCGAATCTTCATCCGTTAATGCAGGTCTTTCCGTCTTTGTAATTCCGCCAAATGCCTTATCCGTAATTGTTTTTGTCTCATTGCAGGCTTTCACAACTCCTTCTACGGATTCCATCAAGCTTGCCATATATGTGCTGACACTCTCACATTCTCTTCTCATAGAACCACGAATGGATGCCACTTTTTCTCTTGCCTCAGATAATATCTTATCTTTCTCTGCCTGTGCATCCTCTACCATCTTCTGACATTCCGCATTCTTCTTTGCAACCGCCTGTTTGTATTCTTCCTCTGCACGGACATGAATACTCTCTCTTTCTTCCTCCGCACGACGTAAGATATTCGCACTCTGTTTCTCAGAGTCTTCCATCAGATTCCGACTCTTCTTTTCTGCTTCTGTCACCATATAATTGCTCTGGCTCTTTGCATTTGAAAGCAGGGTATCACTCTCTTCCTTTGCCTTCACAAGCATACTCTTGCTGCTTGCCTCAGCCTCTTCCATCATCTTCTTACTCTTACTCTCTGCTTCTTTTATCATTGCATCGCAACGCTCATTCGTCTCAACCAAGGTCTTTGAAATGATCTCTAACTTGTCCGAATACCCTTTCGAAGACTCCTCCTGCTCTGCCAGCTTACGATTTGCTTTCTCTAATTCATTCTGAAGTGATTCGTTATATTTCTGCATATTCTCAATTGCCTGATTTGATTCGGAGCTGATGCTGTCTTTCACAAGCTGCAAGCTCTTCACCGTCTCACTCAGCTTACTGATCGTCTGTTTGAGATCCGCTATATCCTGCATATGCGTCTTATTCAAATCATCAATATACTCATCCACCGTTGCCTTGTCATATCCGCCAAAGGAAACTGTCTTAAATCTCTCTTCTCTTGCCATATCAACCGAACTCCTTCCTACTTATTCGACAAACTGATAACCGATATAATCTACATTTTCTCCCTGTCATTATCAGTTTCGATAGATAAATACATTATACCAATTATTCAGACGAATTACCACATTATTTTATGAATGTTTTATGTATTTGTGTATTGTAGAATAAAATAACGTCTGTTATACTCTATAAAGATTACACTTGTTTGTTTATAAAGGAAAGAGGTCACATACAGATGGATTTTGAAATATCAGAAAAACAAAGCGGATTTTTGGACAGCTTTACATTGAAAATGATCGCAATCATTTCAATGTTGGCAGACCACATTGGTTATATATTTTTTCCACAAAACATGGCATTTCGTGCAGTTGGACGAATTGCATTTCCTATCTTTTGTTTCTTAATTGTCGAGGGATTTCATCACACCAGAAATCATACGAATTACCTGATACGGCTTTGTATATTTGCCATCATTTCAGAAATTCCATTTGATCTTGCATTCTTTGGAACTCTTATGGACTGGGGACATCAGAATGTATTTCTTACATTAGCATTCGGTCTCGCCGCAATTTTTTGTTTAGAAGAAATGAACACAAAAAGAATCTATGCGATTCCATTTGTGCTCATCTTTGCAGCATCTTATTTTGTACACTGCGATTATGGAATTGGAGGCGTTCTCTTAATCTGTATGTTCTATCTGACCAGAGAAACACCATGGATGCGGCTCATATTAACTGCGCTTATCCTCTATATCTTTTATGGATCTTTTGAACTGTATGGTCTCATTGCAATGGTATTTATTACATTTTACAATGGCAAACGAGGACCACAGGTGAAGATGTTGTTCTACTGGTTCTATCCGGTACATCTGTTGGTATTATATGCGATTGCACATTATCTGTAGGCTATCATCCGATAAGTCACAGATTTGTATCTGACTACAATAATATTCTTATTCTTCAACGATACATCCATCTGCGATTACGATTTTACGATCACATTCATTTGCAATCTCCATGTCATGCGTTACAATAATTACGGTTGTCCCATTTTCATGAATCATATGAAACAATTCCATGATTGCTTGTGCATTTGTAGAATCAAGTGCACCTGTCGGCTCATCTGCTAATAAAATCTCCGGATAATTTACTATCGCCCGTCCAATTGCTACTCTCTGTTTCTGTCCTCCTGACAACTGCGAAACCGTTTTATCCGCAAATTCTTCAAGCTCTAACTGTCTTAACACTTCCATCGCTTCTACTTTTCTATCTTTCTTCTTTCTTTTTTTCTTTGCAAAATCCATCGGAAGCATTACATTCTGCATAGCTGTAAAATCCTCAACCAATGCATAATCCTGCATTACAAGTCCAATCTTTTCATTTCGAATCTGTGCCATCTGTTTCTCACTCAGATTCTTGATCAACATATCATCTATGTAGAACTCACCATCCTCATAAGTATCAATACAGGCTAATATGTGCAACAACGTAGACTTACCTGCACCCGATTTTCCTACAATTGCAACAAGTTCTCCGTCTTCTATTTTCATATTCACACCATGTAGTGCCTCGTATGCATTTCCTTTTTTCGCATTGTAAACTTTTGTGACATTCTTAAATTCAATCATTGCCCTTCCTCCCGTGTTCTTTTACCGATTCTCATTCACATACTTTGTCACACGATCCTGAATTACCTGTATCGTTTTATCCAATGACTGTTGTCCCTCGAAATACATCTCTGCTTCATCTTCTACAATCTGTTGCAACTCAAATTCATGCATCGTAACGCGATTCGTACTGTTCACCAAATCAACAAATTGCTGCATTTGATTCTCGTCCATTGGTTTTAATTGCACTTCCTGTCCATCATAGTCAACCGTTAAATCCATAGGCAGGATCGTCATATTGGTTTCATCTGTATATGCTTCTGTGGTCATCCTTTCCTTCTGATATAATTCAAAAACATCTTGTCTGGTAGGAACAACAACCTCATCTCCACTGTCCACAGACAAATATTTTGATTGGTACTGTTTTGTCATTAGCATACGAAGAAATTGCCATGCACCATCCTTATTTTGTGACTTTGCACTCATAGCAATCTGCACAGGAAAAACAAAACTTGTCCCTCCACTTTCATCAGACGGATATCCTTTATATGTAACCGATTCTTTATACATTGTCTCATATACTTGTAAATCCTCTGCACCAATTGTAACCGGTGTCAAAAGAACCTTATTTTGTTGGATATACTCTGTCTCTTGTCCAAGTTCATATTCATCTTTATTCGATCCCTGCTCTGCACAAAATTCTAACAATACACGAAATCTCTGTTGGTCAAAATAGCATTTACCCTCTTGCCAGTCTACAAACGATGATGCTCCTTGTGCCAGAAACAGATTTAATATATCCGACGATTTACAATCATATAACAATTGTGAGCCTGAATATTTTTTCATTATTGCTATAACATCATCCATATTCCACTCAGACTTATCACCAACAACTGATGTTTTACCTGCCAATGCTGCAATCCGAAAGCCCGGAGCCACATAATAACATTTTCCATCTGCCTGTATTGCATTGGCAACCGCAGGGATCATGTCACTAAGCCCAATTTCTTCATCCTTTTCAAAAAAAGGCATAAGATCCTCTAAAACGCCTTTACTCTGGTACTTTTTTATAGAACAACCGGAAATATCTATTATATCTGGAGCATTGCCACTGACAAGATCCAATGCCAACTTAGTTTCCGGATCATCTTCTTTATAATATTCTTTAATTTCTACGCTATATTTTGAATTCGAATGATTGAAGTCTGCAATTGCATTTTTCATATTGGTATTTAATTGAATAGCACCATATGTGATAATCTTCTTTTCCACAACATCCTCTGGTGCAACTTTGGTATACAAAATCAATTTTCCACCATCTGTAGCACGGGCATCCGCTATACCTAACATTCTTTTATCATCAATCGGACAAATACTATCTGTATTTTCTACATAAACATTAGATGCTGCATAATCCATTATCTTACTTGTTTTCTTCGTATCTGCATCATACCCATATATTCCCAAATTATCTCTATAATAGAAATCATAATCTGATCCACTCATTAACAGATTATTACTTAACAGCGTGTCCCCTGTTATCTTCCGATAAGTTTTCCACTTATATGTATCCGTATCCAACTGATCAACTACAATTCCATCATCTAATATATCTGCACTTAAAATATCACCGTTCTTAGATAAGACAACACTTTCCACATAACCTGCTTGTGGCGTTACCTCTGTTATCTTTTCCCCATTTGTATCAAATATAACTATTTTTTTATCTGTCACAGCCACCAGATTATCATCCTTTCCAACCATTATTTTTTCCATTTGGTCTTCTTTATCAAGCCGCAACGCCTTTGTGATATCAAATCGCTTTTGTTCTTTCCCATCCTTGTCCATCTGTACGATTGTATAATTATAATTTTTATTTTTTTGAAAAACCAGCATTAGCCAAAGTGCGTCTTTGCCACATGTAACATTCACATTTTCAATTTTTCCATTGACATCCGGCAATGACAATTCTTTCGTTTGTTTACCGTCAAAATTCATACAGTACCATTTCCCTGTTTTTACATTTTCCCTCGAAACCGCATTTCCCTCTTCATCATAATCAGCCGTTTCCCACGGAAATGTATACATATATATCTTGTCATTCCATACAGTAAATGACGTAACAATTCCCTCTATCACTGCATCCGGTACAATGCTCTCAGATTCATATACAACATCCTTTTGTTCCGTATTTTTCTCCTGTTTACCGCATGCCACCATACTAATAAACAACATAATACATGATAAAAACAGACCTACTCTCTTATGTTTCATAGCATCCTCCTGTTAATAAC